>JANRLT010000009.1 GCA_033762255.1 Pirellulales bacterium
GGTGCGGCCCAACTATGACGCTATCCTCATCGGCAATGAATCGGCGAATTATATTCAACCTGACGGGGGGAATGACCAATTGCGAGGATTGGGGGGGAGCGATGATTTGCGTGGTGAACTGGGGAATGACGTCTATGTCTATGGCCCCGCCGATAATGATCCCCTGGCTGTGGATAGCATTCTCGATGCAGCGGGCCGAGGTCAGGACCGTTTTGATTTTACGGCCTTTACCCAGGGAGTACACGCCGACCTGGCGACCAACACCATCCGTACCGCCGACCGGATGCGGATCATCGCCCAGGGCAAAGTGGAAAATGCCAAATCTGTTTGTGAAATAGAGGATCTGACCGGCAGCCGTTGGCAGGATTTTTTGCTGGGAAACAACTTGGCAAATGTTCTTCGGGGTGGCGGCGGGGATGATGTGTTCTGGGGGGGGACGGCGGGTAATGACAGCCTGCAAGGCGAAATAGGCGATGACTTGTATTACGTGACCGAGCGGGGGGCAAATTTGGGACAAGTGCGGTTAATTGAACAATCCGGACAAGGGCAGGATACGTTGGATTTTACCTATTTTGCGGCGCTCGGGATGCCTATTCGGAGTATGGGAAATCAGGTCTTTAGCCGCCAAACATCGCAATTGCTGGCCACACTGGAAGGGAACAGCGGGTATTTTGAGCAGTGGCACGGCGCCCTGTAGATGGTTGATCATGCTTGGAGACAATTCCGGCAAAAAAACTTTCCGTGACACCGTTCCCCCGGTGGCAGCCGGAATGCCGCGCCTACTGCGAAGTTTCTAGCCGTATGTTACACTAATCCTAGTGTCTAATAAGCGCGGTGTTTAATAGGCCAGGCTGTGGAATGGGTCACAGTCAACAGACATGGGCCAATCCCCCCGCCGGGGATGGTCCGGAACCACCAGATTTCATTGCGAGTAACTATGTTGGGCTACTTGGCGGTACCGCTATCGATCTTAACAACCGCACTTTCCTGGGGAATGTACGGTGTGGTGCTCAAATGGGGATCGGAGGAAATGGCCGGCAGCCGCCTGCGGTCGTTTATCTGCGTCGGACTGGCGTATTTTTTAATTGCGGTATTAGTGCCGGCGGTGATCTTGCGGATGCAAGGAGAAAAAGGAAGCTGGACGACCAGCGGCTTTTTGTGGAGCTTTATTGCCGGCGTGCTGGGGGCGTTGGGGGCGTTGGGGATTTTGTTGGCCCTGACGTTCAAGGGTAGCCCCATCTACGTGATGCCGTTGGTCTTTGGCGGCGCTCCCGTGATCAACACGTTTACCTCGATGTTTTTTGCCCGCAATTTCAAGGTCAATCCATTCTTTCTGGCGGGGATGATCCTGGTCATCGCGGGCGCGGCCCTGGTGCTGGTCTTTCAACCAAAGATCACCGGCGCTGTCAAAGGCCCCTTGCTGTTGGAAATGTGGGATTGGATCAAAATTATTGCTTCGATCACCCTGACGATTGTTTGCTGGGGCGCTTATGGGCCGACCTTGCATAAAGGTCAAATGGCCATGCAGGGAAGCCGGCTGCGCCCCTTGATTTGCGTCGGTCTGGCTTATTTTTTGGTCGCGGTGGTCATACCCTTTATGTTGATTCCCCTGGTCGACTCCACTCCCTCGGTCGCGGGGGGGTGGACCTTTGGCGGGTTCTTATGGAGCTTTGGGGCCGGGGCGGCGGGTGCTATTGGTGCTTTGGGCATTATTCTGGCATTTAATTACGGCGGTAAACCGAACTATGTCATGCCGCTGGTGTTTGGCGGCGCGCCCATCGTTAATACATTTTTTTCGCTAGCAACCGCTTCGGGCACGCTCGAGCCGGTTAATCCGATATTTTATTCGGGGTTGATCATGGCGATCATCGGCGCGGTTTGCGTGCTGGTTTTTGCTCCCAAAGGGGGAGGCCCGCACGGCCTGCCCGCGGCCGCGCCACCCCCGGAATTTTCGGCCGCGCCGGCCGCATCTCATGCGGTCAACCCGTCCGCGGCTAGCGGCGTGGTGGCAACCGCCAATCCCGCCAGCACGCTCGAATAAGCAAAGTTTCCGCCGCGTGGAGACATGCTAGCAAGCAGACGCGGCATGGGGGTGGCGGGGCGCTTCGGAATTGCCCAAATTTGCAAAACGATTTACAATTCCCAACCGCGCTGTTCGCGGGTCGCCGACCTGATTGTCGGTCAGCCGCGACGAATTGCCACTTGTTTTGCAAGGATGCATCCCATGTCCGCACCGGTACCCCGGATCTCGTCGCCACTTGCGCCGCACGAGCAATTGCTGGCGGCCCGCCACATTTTAGCGCGCGAAGCCGAAGCCCTCGAACTGCTCTCCGCGCGACTCGATACGGAATTTTGCCGCGCGGCCGACTTGCTTGCCATGTGCGAGGGTAATCTCTTGTTATGCGGGATTGGCAAGGCCGGGTTAATCGCCCAAAAATTAACCGCCACTTTTTCCTCCACGGGGACGCCCGCGCATTTTTTACATCCCGCCGAGGCGATCCACGGTGATTTAGGCCGGGTGCGCCGCTCGGATGTGGTCTTGATCCTGTCGCAAAGTGGCGAGACCGAGGAAATCACGCGGATTTTGCCCCCGCTGCGCGAACTGGGGCCTCCCCTCGTGGCCATGACCGCCCGCCGCACTAGCTCCCTGGGGAAGGCCGCGGCGATTACCCTGGAACTAGGCAAACTGCAAGAAGCCTGCCCGTTGGGGTTAGCCCCCAGCACCTCCACCACGGCGATGTTGGGCCTGGGGGACGCGCTGGCTCTGGTGGTCAGCCAAATGCGCGGATTTGACCAGCGGGACTTTGCCCGATTGCACCCCGGCGGGGCCTTGGGCCGTAAATTGGCCAAAGTCGAGGACGTCATGCGGCCGCTGGGTGAATGCCGCCTGAGCTCTTGCGGGTTGACGGTGCGGCAAGTCCTGGCGACGGCGCGCATGCCGCGGCGGCGCACGGGGGCCATTATGATTGTCGACCCCCACGGTGTCTTGCGCGGCATTTTTACCGATAGCGACCTGGCTCGGCTATTCGAAACGCATAACGACCGGCAACTGGATCTACCCATTCGGCAAGTTATGACCAAGCACCCCCGCCAAGTGACGCTGGGGATGCCGCTAAGCTCTGCCCTGGAAATCTTGGCCGAACGTAAAATCAGCGAACTCCCCGTGGTGGATGCCGAACAGCGCCCCGTGGGTCTGATTGACATTACCGATGTGCTGGGCATGTTTGAAGAACGCGGGCCGCTGCGCGCGGCGGTTGTGACCGGCAGCGCCGAGGCCGCGGGCGCTTCGACGATCACGAGCCCGATTCCCATTTCAGCGCCGTCGGACATTGGTCAAGGGAACGGCTTGCACACGGAGGAATGGATTATTTCGCAGGTGGAACCTGGCATGCCGGATATGCAGCGGCCACCAACGGGAACCTGGATTGCCGCGGGCTGGCCGGAGGACCAAAATGCGAGCGCCGGCATGATTTACCCTGTCGGTCAAGCTTTGGCAGATATCCCAGCCGGAGCATCCCCGCCAACCGTAACCTCCAACGCGATTCCCCGGCCTAATTCTTCCGCCTTTTTTGGTCCCGCGCGCACTCCCCCCCGGACGCACGCGTAGTTTTTTTGAGGGGGTGTTCCCGTTTGAGGAAGTCCGCATGTCCCTTGCCACGCGATGTCAGCGAGTCGAGTTGTTCTTATCGGATGTGGATGGCGTCCTGACCGATGGGGGCGTGATTTTTGACAACCAAGGATTGGAAATCAAGCGGTTTCATATTCGCGACGGCTTGGGGATCAAGCTTTGGCAGCAGGCGGGGTATCGGTTTGGCATTATCACCGGCCGTGCATCCCAAATCGTGCGCGTGCGGGCGACAGAATTGGGGATTGATCTGTTACGCCAGGGGGTCGAGGACAAATGGGCGATGGCGCGGCAGATGATTCAAGAATTGCAAATTCGACCGGAACAAGTGGCGTACATGGGGGATGATTTGCCCGATTTGCCCGTCATGCGGCAGGTGGGATTGGCGATCGCTCCGGCGGACGCCGCGCGCGAGGTGCGCAACGCCGCGCACCTGATCACCGAACTGCGCGGGGGACAGGGGGCGGTGCGCGAAGCGTTGGAGGCGGTGCTGCAGGCGCAGGGGCGCTGGGAATATCTGGTTCAAAAGTATCAACCCTAGCCGGTTGGCGGCTGGGTCGATCCGCGGCACTTTTATTAGGTTGTTATGCCTCGGTGGCGACGGACATTTTGGGGATTTTTACTCACGCTGGCGGCCTTTTGGCTGTATCAAGCGCTCGCCGCCCCCTGGCTAGAGCCCCAGGCGCAATGGCATACAAACGCCTCAACGGTCAGCGACCAACAATATGAGGCCGCACAAAAAGAGGCCGAACGCCTGGAACCCTATCAGTACTTGTTTCCCGAGGGATCATGGGAGCGGCAAAAGCCAATCTTACTGGAAAGCGCGGGAACCATGTTCCTGCTCGAAAGCTATGAGAATCTGCGTGACGGACGGATAAAACTCTCTCGCTGCTCGCTGGTGTTTTTACCCGATGGAGAAGTGGATTTTATCAATCCGCAAAAGCGCATCCTCATCCTGCAAGCACCTGAGGGCGCAATCTTAGAATTTGACCAGCCGATCGACTTGCAACGGGCCAAGGTGGGAAAGTTGATCGGCGGAGTGCTGGCGGGAAACGTGATCATTCGCGGTACGCCCAGCCGTCCGGGAGGGGACGACGCCCTGATCGCCCAGACTAGCAATGTCAGCATGAACGAAGAGCAAATGTGGACGGAAGCGCCGGTGCAGGCGAGTTTGGGTCCGCATCGGCTGGCGGGTCGGGGGATGATGTTGCGGTTCTTGCCAGCGCCGGCCGCCACGGGCAAGCAGCGCGGTCCGCGAGTCGGGGGGATCGAAAGTTTCTCCCTGGCCACCGAGGTACGGATGCTTTTACAACCGGGCCAGGGAGGATTTTTACCCGGCGACCGCGAGCGGAGCACTGCCGCCGCGGGGATTCAACCCCCCTCACACCTGGCCCCCGTGGAGCCGCCGCTGGAAATACGCTGTCAGGGGGAATTTTTGTTTCACATGGTGCAGCGGCTGGCCACATTTCAGGATCAAGTAACGGTGTTGAGGTTGTTTCCCAATCAACCCGCCGATCAACTTACTGCCGAATGGCTGCAGGTGGAGTTTCAGGCCCGGCAAAAATCCCCGGCCGCCGTGGCTCCAGCCAGTGCCACGGCCTCGAATGGTACCGCCAATCCCTCCACAGCGCTTGAGCCGCGCGCCATTCATGCGCGGGGACGTCCCGTGGCCATCCGCGCGCCTTCCAGTCAACTTAACTTAGATGCCGAAGCGATCCAGTATGATTTGCTAACCGGACGGGTCGCACTCGATGGTGAACGCGAAGTCCATGTGGTCCAGGGGCAAAATGAATATCATGGCCGCGGGGTCACCTATGAGCCGGGACCGACCGGCGGGTTGGGACGCCTGGCCGCCACGGGACCGGGCGTGTTTAAGGCGATCAATCCCGATCCCGCGCGGGGCAAGTTGGAGATAGAGTTTGCCCGTTCATTAAAAATGCGACCCCACGAAAGAAATCAAGTGATTTCGATACTGGGCAACGCGCGGGTGGCCTCCAGCACATTTGGCGAATTAACAGGAGCGGAAATCCACTTTTGGCTCTGGGAACAACCCGTCAATTCCCGGGCAAAAACAACGCAACTACCCCCCGTTGGCCAGGGAGGCGGAATTTCCGCGGGGTTATTAGGTAACGCGGGGACGGTCAATGCCCTGCCTGATCGGTTGCTGGCGACGGGCCACGTCAATTTTCGCACACCACAAATCACCGGACAGACAGAACGCCTGGAGGCTTGGTTTGATACGGTCTCCCCGGTTAAAAACAGACAACCCTCCTCCACGCCTGATTCGAGCTCTCCGCCGCGAATTGTTCCCATCCAAACCAACGCGGTCCCTCCGGGACCGGTTCGGCAAACCGTGGGCTATCCGCCAGACGCCGCCAGTCCCCTGGCGGGACTGCCGCACAATCCTCCCGCCCAGCCCCCCGAATCCCGCTATGATGTGCGCGGCGAGTTGATCCGCGTGCAATTTACCGCCGCCAGCGGTCAGCAGGCGTTGGAGGACATCACCATTGATAATGGGGTGCGGTTGCAAGAATTTTCCACTGACGGGCAGGCGACGCGGGGCTTGGCGATTATCGGTGACCACCTGGAAGTCTTGCGGGCCACGGCCCCCACCGCCGAAATGACCGTCACTGGCAAACCCGCCCTGGTCAGCGCGCGGGGCCTGGAGTCGCAGGGGGATATCATCAAACTGTTGCGCGGTGAAAATCGCGTGTGGATCGATGGAGTCGGGCGGGTGAAATTGCCACCGGGGGGGGGCCGCAATATTTTAGCGCCAGGTGTCGCGGGACAGCCCGTGACACCCGCAAACAACACTCCGCCCCTGCCAACCAACGCGGAACCGATTGTGATTGATTTTGCCCGTGGGCTAAATTTTGACGGTCAAGTGATTGCAATCACGGGAGATGTGCTAGTCACGATGAAAAGCCAGCGGACAAACGCTTCCCGCTCGCTCAATCGACCAACGAATCTACCCGCAACCAGCGCGGCGGTTTCCTCACCGCAAAATCAGCCACTCATTACCGAGACCCGCACCCTCCGCACCCAGCGAGTCGCGGTCAAATTAACGGAACGAATCAATTTTCAAGAGTTGAACAGTGGCAGCGCGTTGCTATCCCGCGAAATTGTTCCGTCCGGCGGCAATCAATCGAATCAGCCGGAGTTCCCCCTGGCTGAACAACCAGCCGAAGCCGCAACCACCCAGGTGGAGACCGTGACTTGTGACCAGGGGGTTGTGGTGGAAACTCGCGAGGACGATGCCGGGGGGAATGCCCTGAGTTGGCAGCAGCTACGGGCCGAGAGCGCCATCCTCAATCAAATAACGGGAGAAATCCAAGGGACCGGTCCCGGAGAACTAATTAGCCTACGCCAGGGCCGACCTGCTTTGCCAAATGCCGCCGGCACAAGAACCTCCCCGGCCGACGCTTCCACCGGATTGCAGTATTTGCATATCGATTACCGCCGGGGTTTTCAGGGGAATTTGTTGCGCCGCTTTGTGTCATTTGACAACCAAATCTTGGCTGTCACAGGTCCTGTGGCGGGGTGGACTGAAAAACTCGACCCCAACTATCCCGAACGCCTCGGTCCGCAGGGCATGGTGCTCAATTGTGATCGCTTGATCGTGGCCGAAGCGCCGACCTCCACCGCCGCTGGGGCCGCCACCGTCGAATTACAAGCCGTGGGTAACACCATTGTTGAGGGAGCCGCTTACACCGCCCGCGCGTATCGCCTTACTTATGCCCAAGCCAAGGATCAACTGGTTTTGGAGGGAGATGGGCGGACGGACGCAGAGGTAAATTACCAAGCCCAAGCGGGGGGCAAGCTGTCCCGCGCGGCGGCGGCCCGGCTGATGTTTTGGCCCGGCACCAACCGCGTGGATATATCAGAAGCAAGAATGGTTGATCTCAGTCAATTAGGCCAATAAGCAGCAATAAAGCTTAACATTAAATCGCCCGAAACGGCAAAATCTGTCTCACACGGGGGTCCCGCAGCCATAATCCCCCCCATAACATCACGCCCAAAAGAATCGGCATAAAGTATTCGCCGGGGCCATCGCCAATGCGGACATGGGTGGCCACCGCCCCCCCTAGATAACCGGTCAAGAGGATAGCCCCCAGTCCAGCGGTCTGGGGAATGATATACAAGGCGACACAGAT
Organism: Pirellulales bacterium; assembly: GCA_033762255.1. Taxonomy (NCBI): domain Bacteria; kingdom Pseudomonadati; phylum Planctomycetota; class Planctomycetia; order Pirellulales; species Pirellulales bacterium. Next base: position 7,780 of record JANRLT010000009.1, read on the forward strand.
AAGTTCGACCACGCCGACCCCGCGCATAAGGTCCATCGTCCAGCCAGACTTTGCCAGACCCTCGGCCATTTTCTCTCCCCCCGCGAACTTAAAGTATGCGCTCATCATCAGCATCAGCACCGGGAGCGTGCTAATAACATAACCTGCCCAGGTCATCATGTGGGGATTATGGGGATACGTGTCGTCGGGGGTTGTTGTCATTTTTTTCCCTGGAAAATATTGCTTGTCTGGGAAACATTTTATGGTGTTGCCTGCCTATTGGCAATCCCGCATCAGACATATTAGTAAGGGAATGATAGTAAAATAGACATTGTCCGTGACCACGGCCTGCAGCCGCAATATTAAGAATAGCGACAAAAAATCTTCAGCTGAAACAGAATGATGGCATTAGGCTTTTATTGACGAAACACGATTACGATAAAGGCCGGGATCGATGGCTGCTAACATTTTTTCAGAATCAACATGATTGGATAAGAAATGGCGAATGCGCGCCGCCTGAAAATGGGGCTCGGCCAAGAGCGTGTTATAGCTAACGGGCAATACCGCGAGGTGCGATTGTTCTTTTTCCAACCACGTGTGGAGTTTTTGCAGATGCAAGAGGTAGGCTTTTTGGATCGCATCACGCGGGGCAACGGGCTGACCCAGGCGCACGAGCATTTTTTCTTGCGAGGCAATAATTTCCTGTAAATTGCGCTCCATCAGGATGACGCGGTATCGTTCCGTCACGGGGAGGTCGTACAACAGTTGCGAGACCAGCTTGACCGCCTGGCCCCGAATCCCCGGCACCCAAGAGCTATCGTGCTTGAGCCGCTTGACCGCTTCAAATTCGCAATAGCCATGCGGGTTGTCGCTGTCCGCGGCGCGAATTTTGTCGGTAACGATGGGCATTCCCCCCGCGGCCAGCATTTGCATCATAAGGGATGTACCGGAACGGGGCAGACCGGAAACGACCACAATATCGGTCAACATTTCACCCGATGGGGAATTGGCGGGGGGCATAAAATAAGTCGTGAGAAAAAATCGAGGATGGAGGGGACGAAAAAACTATAAATTCACGCGCAGCGGTTTGCTCAGCAGCCACGCCGCGACCAGCGAAATCACAAACCAACTGATGAGCCAAGTGCGTGTGCCGCTGATCCAGGAGAGGCGGGGAGGGTAGTCGATGCTGATCCATTGCACGGGACTATCGGGGGAGAATGGTCCTTCCGCGGGATGCAGCAAGGCTGTTTGCCAATCCATCGCGGGGCGCAACAGGCTGACGCGCGGCGTCTCGTGGGAGTGCTGGCCGACGGCAATTTGCTTGGTAACGGTTGTTCCCCCCACATTCAGCCGTAATTCGTGCTGGCCGGGTATTGATGCCTGCAAGCGAAAGCAAACCTGGTTTTGGCTGGCGACGCGCACCGGACCCAGGTTCGCGCTGATCGCGGAATGCGGCTCCAGGCTGACGGTGGCGTCGGGGGGGACATCGGGCCGCATTTGCATGGTAAGTATTACTTCCTCTCCCGCGAGCAGCGGCCGCGCCTGGTACCAGAGCGACAATTGTCCCAATAGCAAAAGCGTGGGGACCAGCATGACCAGCATCGGCACGACGGCATACGCCACCGAGATCGTCGCCCCCCCCAACACCCGTAAAATGGCCAGCAGACAGACGCGCAGATCATCCTTAAAGAGCGACAAAGCCAGCAAATTGGCTTTGATCCGCGCGCGGGTCCGCTGGATTGCCGCTTGGGGCGAGGTGTACTTATACACCACCAGCATGATAACGCCCGTTACCACGGCGATTACCGCCAGTGAGAGCGCGGCGGGCCATCCCGTCAGCGGGCCTAGGACCATTTGTCCCAGCGCATTGGCCAGTTGGTTGCCGATGGTAATTAGTTGTGTCATGTGCGTGGTGGGTGATTAATTGTCGCGGCCTATTCGATATAGCCCAATCCCCGCAGTTGGTCGGTCACTAATTTTTCGGCATCATCCAGCTTTAACCGGCTGATTTCTTGTTCCAGGCAATGCGCGGCAAATTCTTGCACGCTGCTGTATCCGGCCAGGGTGGCCGCCTGGGTGGCGCGTTCAAAGAGGCCGTTATCAAGTTCGATCTTTGGCATGGGTGGGAGTAAGTGAGAATTGAGTGGTGAAGGGGGAAAATAGTGGGTAAATCTAGTCTAAAAAGCCGTTCTGCCCTGCATGGAGCTGGGTTTATCCAGGCCAAATTTTGCCAGGATGGAGGGAGCAATATCAATCAACGAGGGATTGTTAATTGTCAACGGCCGGTTGCAGCACAGCAGTCCGGGGACTTCATCGGCGTCGCAACAGTGGTCCGCGCTCCAGGCGGCGGTGTTATCCAACAGCACATCCTCGGTCAGGTCCCCCAGACAGGTTTCCCAGCTCGCGCGGTACCCCCGCGCGTAACCCACGATCAGGTCGGGCGCGAGCGCTGTGGCGGACCCATGGTAAATTTTTTCGGCGCGGTAAACCTGGCGAATCACCGGCTGATCGTCAAAGTCGCGCACGGCGAGCAGTTTTTCGCATAGTTCTTCCAGGAGAAGCGCGCGTTGTTCCCCGGGTTCGACAATGCCGTCCCGTTCACGTCCCTTAAGGTTTAGGTACAAGCCGTTGATCCCCAGGCCATAGGCGACGGTTTGAGACCAGTCAACATCATGCATGATGGATGTGCAGGTGGTCGGGCCTAGATAGCCATAATCCCGCAGCCAGGAATTCAGATTAAACTGCCGCCCAAAATTGGCAAAGCCATGATCGCTCATGACGATTAACGTCGCTCGGTCGCCGTAATTGTCATACAATTCGCCGATCACCTGATCCAGTCGCTGGTACAGTCGGCGAATGTACTGAAATTTTTGCCGCGCGGCGGCGGCGTCGCGAATGGGATGCGGATCATCGCTATCCCACCAGAACATATGCGACTGCAAATCGCTGCTGGAAAAATAAAAAAACAACAGCCCGTCGTCATAGTCTGCCACGGCCCGTTCCAATAGCGCCAACCGTTCCTCCAGGACCAGATTTGCCTGCCGCTGGTACTCATCATCGTCAAAAATGCCATTAGTGCGGGCCTTGTGGTCCTCTTGGAAGCCGGTCGTATAAAACAGGCCCAGATCGTTGGCCAAATCCCCCACAAATGACGCCGGTTCGGACAAAGTCACCGCGGGAGCCGTGGGATCGATATTAATAGGCGTGGCGTACAGTCGAAAATTGGGCGCGGCTTCTTGCAAATAAAACCGCACGATCCCGCTGACGGATTGCGCCGGTAGGGGAGCCGGGGCGCTCAGCAAAAACGGCACCCGCACCCACGCGCTCCATTCCCCGGGTTTAAGCAGGATTCGCTTTTCGCCAATTTCCAAGACAACCGCATTTGCCGCGCGATCGCGATGGATTTTTATGGGCGCGGTTACCGGCTGGGGTTTTAAGAGCATGCTGTTCGTCGGTCCGATCAACTGCACCAGCGCGGTCTCATTGTCAAATTCCACCCGCGCGCGGTTTCCTCCCCCCTCGGACACCCCCTCGGCGGGCGTGTCTTGGCTAAAATATTGGTACGTGCCATAACTCCCCTGCATGTCGGGCGTCCCCATGCCGCTAAGGCAACGATGATGCCCATAGACCGACGGGCTGGGGGGGTAATTTGACGGCAAATCATAAAACGTGCTAGGAATCCCCGCCGCGTCCAAAAAATCCCAAAATGGCGTCCCCTGCCGCCGCAGCACGGTGCTGGGGGGCTGATGCTGAAACGGCCAAAAATCCAACTGGAGTTGGTGGTCCCCGATGGTCCATCCCCCCTGCCCTGGCATGGTTTCCGCACCGGAGTAAAAGGTTTTACACTGCTCCTCGGGATGTCGATGGACAAAGTCGAATAACCCATGCGAGCCAGGCCCCGCGCCATTAATAAAGCTGGCCCAGGCGACCGGGCTTTGCGGGGGGATGCTAGTGGCGAGGGGAGAAAACCCCCCCGCTCGGGACATTTTTTGCAGGTTTGGCAGTTCCCCCGCGGACATCATTTGCCGACTCAAGCGGGGGTCCATGCCATCGATGCCGATGACGATTACTTTTTGACCGGCGCTTTTTGAGATGCGATTGATGCCGCCACCATAATACGCGGTGCCCGCCAGGGCGGTGAGTAACCCCGCCGTCGCGGTCCCGGTGAGTAATTGGCGTCGGGTTAACCCTCGTCTATTACGGTTCGGTGCGGGAGTTGGCCTGTGGCTTGGGCCATTTTCCTGCAATAGGGGTTTGTGGTTTGTCATGCGCGCACCGGCGAGTTGGGAACAGTCCCCTGGGACGGGGTGGATTGGGATTTTGTCACGGGGGAGGGCTTGCCCAAGGAGAGGATTTTGCCATCCATGTAGTCAGGCTGGGGAATGCCGAACAAATTGAGCACGGTGGGGGCGATATCTAGTAGCCGCGGATTTTCCGTCGTGATTGCCCGATTACAAAACAAGATTCCGGGGACCACGCTGGGATCGACACAATGGTCGCCGCTCCAAGCCTTGAGATTGTCATGAAAGAGACTGGTGGAGGTTTTTCCCACCGCCGCGTCCCAAGAGACCCGATACCCCCGCTCATAACCGACGATCAGGTCTGGCGCTTGTTCCTTATAGGGACCGCGATACGCCAGCGGCGACTGATAGACTTTCTTGATAGGTGGTTGGCCCGTTTGGGGATCGATCAGTTTGGCCAGCTTGGCGGCTATTTCCGCGCGCAACGCGGCGGCTGTTTCTCCCGCGGGAACGATTCCCTGGGCGAACTTTCCCGCCTCATTAATAAATATTCCCGTCAGGCCAATCGCAAACGCGCGGGTCCGCGACCAATCGACCCCACCTAGATATTGCTGGTTACGTTCCTCAGGCCGGACCACCAAATAGCCCTGTTCCTCTAGCCAGCGATTGAGGTCAATCCCCCGTCGAAACGTATTAAATCCATGATCCGACAGGACCATGAGCAAGGTTCCCGGATCGCGGCAACGCTCCATCGTCCGTCCCACAAGCGCGTCCATCCGCTGGTATAATTCGGTAATGGCCTGAGTGTGTTCGGGGGGAAATTCCGCCGGGCGCGCGGGATGATCGGGGTCTTGGTAACGCCAAAACATATGTTGCATCCTGTCGGTCCCGTCAAATACACAGACGCAAAAACCCCGGCGAACTTTATCCAACCCGTCAAAGAACATCGACTCTCGTTCTCGGTCGATATCCTGGCATTGACGGGCAAACTGGGCGTCATCCAACACTTCTTCGCTCAGTCCCCAGGTATCTTCCGCCAAGCCCAGCGTGGCGTACGGGCCTTGGTTTTTTGCCAGATAAATCGGATAGACCGCCGGATATCCCAGGGGGAGTACGGGGTTTTCGGGGTCGATGTTGATGGGCGTGGCATACAAATCAAATTCCGGGGTGGTATTTAACAGCATGAACCGGCAGATGCCCGTCACGCCCCTTCCCCAGCCCAACGAAAATCGGACTTGCACCCACGGGGTGTATTCGTTTGGTCGCAAATGATAAGTGGCACCGTTGATTTTGAGCGTGGCCGTGCCATCGCCGGGTAGAAACACCTCAAAAGGAGCGGTTAATGGTCCTCGGGTTGGCTGAGTGGGATGCGGCGGGCCGAGGAGCACATCACGGATTCGGATTTGGCCCCCTGGCAGTTCTTGACGGGTGACGACGCGCACGTCGCCGCCGGTTTTTTCCGCCACCCGCGCGGCGTTGGTTGTATAGTGCGAAAAAGTCCCCTGGGTCCCGCGTAAATCCGGAACGCACATGGCTGATAGCTGAATGCCATGCAGCTTTTCCGGCGGAAAAGTGATTGGTACGCGGATCACACAATTGAAGATGTTATATTCGCTCAGCAAACTCCAAAAAGGTTTGCTTTTGCGCAGCATCCTAATATCAGGCCGACCGCCAAATTTCCACGGGCCAATCCGCCAGGCGCGCTGCGCGGGGCGAATCTCGACCGAACTTAGCTTTGGCTGGTACGTTTGCAAATCCGGCGTCAGAAAGTCAAATATGTTATGCTTGCCCGGATTTACCCCGGTCTGAAATGTTGACCAGGCGACGGGGGAGATCGGGGGCAAGGTGGACCCCAGCGAACTAAAACTTCCCTGAGCGCGCAACTTGGCCAGATGAGGCAGCTTCCCCGCGTCCAGCAACTGGCAGGTAAGGCCATAATCCAGACCATCCAGGCCCAAGATCACCACGCGCTCCACCTGGGGCGGGAACGGGGGACTTTTTCGCCAAAAGATGCGCCACAACATGCGCACCGGCCAAACCAATAGCATCACCATTGCCGAGAAAATCGCAGCAAATACCGCCAAGAACGACCCCGCCAGGGCAAATCCCGCCCCGGGGCCTATATACGCCCAAGCGGGCTGGGGAAAAGCCAAACCGCAGGCGCAAATAATCGTGAATAAGATAAAAATTCGTCGCATGGCACAAAAACCGTGAGGCACTTTTTTTTGATTGATGAAGTCGTGGCTGGCTTTAATACAGATAGTGCAAATAACAGTGAAAAAAGTTTCCGCAGAGAATCGGCGGTCTTCTCTGCGGAATGGCCCTGCGCCTGATTGCTGGGTGCCAGGGTGGGATTGCCATTGCTGGCAAAATCGATGTGCAACAACTTGATGTGTGCTTTAGTGTGTTAATTCGATTTAGGGGATGGTTGCTCCGGTGTGGTTGTGTCGGCCGCCGGTTCTGTTTTTGGCGCTGGGGGAGATTGGGGCGGCTTTTCACGAGCCATGTCTTCCAACTTTTTGCCCGGTTGCAGGTCTTTGCCCGCAAAACCCGGAAAGGTGTCGGCATATCGAACAGCGCGAAATAGCGAACTTCCCGGACCGCTGCCAAATCCGCCGGGGCCTCCGGGTCCCCCGCGCCCCCGCGGTCCGCGTCGACCCTTGCCCGAGTTGTCGGCGGGATTAATGCCCGGGCCTGGCGGACCGTCAGGCCCCGGTTGTCCGTCTGGTCCGTCAAATCCCGGGGGACCGCCAAAGAATGGGGGTGGGCCACCGCCCCCCTCCGGAGGACCAAAACCAGGGGGGCCAAACCCCGGAGGCCCGCCTGGGCCGGGTCCGCCAGGTCCAGGCCCGCCCGGGCCAAAATTTTTCATTTCGCTCAGTTGCTCGTTTTGCTCGGCGGTCAAGATTTTGGCCAGTTGGGTATCGCTTGCGGTTTGCAATTTATCAATGGTCTGTTGTTGATCGGGCGATAGTTTGAGCTCTTCCCGTAGGTCGTCCGACAGTAGCTCTCCTGGCGCGGGGAGTCTCCGAAAGTCAAAACCGGCTGGCTCCGCCAACGATTTTTTTTGCTCATCGGTAAAGAGCTTTTCTAGTTGGGCGATGTTGGATTCATTCAGGTTTTTAATTTCTTCCCGTTGCTTATCGTCTAACTGCAATATATTGGCAAAGAAGTCGGGAAAGACGGTTCCTACTGGCGGAGGTCCAAAGCCTCCCGGTCCCCCGGGGGGACCAAAACCACCGGGACCCCCCGGTCCTCCGGGTCCGCCGCTCCCTTTAACAGGATTGACATATTTCCAGACGGTTTTGTTATCGGAGGTGACTTCAAAGACGATTCCCGACATCCCCGAACAAATCAGGGTATTTCCATTTGGGAGGCGCTGAGCGCCGGATATTAGCATTGAGAAAAATTCATTCTTAGTCGGCGCGATGTACGTCCATTCGGCTTTGCCGGGACCTTTGCCATAGGTGCCATCGGGCTTGAGTGGAGGAATAATTTCGTCCACGGTGGAGTAGCTGCCATCGCGACGGCCACCCCCATTATTAAAGATCAAAATGTGATCCTCACCAGGCAATCCCTTGGGAATCCAGTGCGCGTTGTGTTGGCCATAGAGGCGTTGTTCCACATTGCTGCCACTACGATAAGCGCGGGGGTTGCCCCAGCGATAAAGCAGGTCCCCTCCCCTGCCCCGTTTGCCCCCCGTGTGGCTGGCGGCTTCGGCGGTGGTGGTGCCGTGGTCGATAATCCAAATCTCGTGAAAAGAGTGCACGCTCACCACGATTTGGTCCAGTTCGGCGTTGTAGGCGACGGAATTAATATGGGTCCAATCGGTATTGGGGCCCATCATCCCCCCGCGTCTACCGGGACCACGCCCATCGGGAGCGCCATTGTCGGCAGAACCGGTTTGAAGGGGGATTTGTTTTCCGTCCCCGTCGACTTGTGGCGGTGCTTCCGGAGCATTTTTTTGATCGGGCGTGTCGGACTGACGATCGGCGGGTTGATTTGCGGCGGGTTGACTGTCGGCGGGTTGACTGTCGGCGGGAGTGCTGGGCCCACCCAAATAACCGATGGAGCGTAGCTTATCCGCGTCATCCTTGCGGGCGGTCATCCGGTTGAATTCCCGATCTCCGTAGTTGATGTCGATCAATTCGGGATGGGCCGCGACCCGGCCGTAACCTGGTTTGGCCTTATCAGTATCCTGGACCAAATGGTCCCAGACATTCCATTGCCACACAATTTCACCGGTGGTGGGACCGGTGGGTTTGATTTCGATGATTGAATCCGACATGAGCGCGTCCCCTAGTCCCTCGGGACGACGACCCGCGGCGATCGCCTCGGCCTTGGATTTTTTGTCCCAGACCACCAGCAGGACGTTGCCATTGGGCAAAGGGCAAATATCATGGTGTGGCAATTGCTTTTCGTTGGCCAGCTTAAAATCCCATACCAGGTTGCCTTGCCAGTCGTATTCTTGCACTTTGCCCCCCGCGCCGGGTCCACCCATGGTTTGTTCTTTTTGGGGTAAAGCGCCCGCCCGCAAGAGATGCCCGTTCTCTAGCAAATATGCGCTGAGCGCGGGGTTGCAACCGCACTCCCACTCATTAACGATGCGTCCCTCATTGTCGATGAGATACGTCTTGGTGGAGGTCATCGGCGCTAATAGCGTATAGCCGGGCTGGGCGGCGCTGGAGTTGAGCAAGAGTCCCGCCGCTTGTGGGGCGGATTTGGGTTGATCATTCGTGTTTTTTTTTATTTCCGCTGTATCCTGGGAGGGGGCGTCCGCGGTGGGTTTTTCCGGTTTATCATTTGCGGCGGTCGCGGTGGGGGTGTCGCTGGCGGGGGACGGTTCGGCGGCAAATCCAGGAATTTGTGACAGTGCTGTTAACTGTGCAATTCCCACCAAAAACACCAACGCCAGCGGAATGAATCTCACGCCCCCACTCCAGCAATGCATCCGCTGGCTCCGTGTGCCGCGCGATAAATAAATCGAATCGTGCATAAATCGAGTGTGTATTGAAAGAAAAAAGATAGGAGGGGAGAAAACTCGCCGCCTAAGGCGATCCCTAGCTGGTTCAGATGCGACGCATGGTCGAAAGAAGCGCGATCTTTTGATCAATCCGTGAATTATCTTGAAAAAAATACCGGACAGGGGATGTTCATTCCCAAACTGACGCCTACCAAGGGGGCTTTTTGCCTCTGGGGGGAACAAATGGCGGACCCATGTGTTCGATTTTTCCTCGAAATTCTGGTCCGGTAAGGGATTGCCACATTGTCAGTTGCCGCGGTTCAAGGACCGCTAAAATGCTGGCCATTAGTTTTTGATGTTGCTCCGCGTCGGGGGGGGGCGGAGGTCGCTGGTGATCGCGGGGGGCCTCGGCAAATCGCCTAAAAAAAGCTTCCTCATCGATCGTCCGGATTTCTTCCCGCTGGGCCGGACTGAGCTGAAGCGCGGCGACAACCTCGGGATCGCGAAATGCCCGTGGACCTTCGGCCTGCAGGGCAATTTGCGACAACCGCAACCGCTGGTCGGCGGTCAAAATGATGCGCAATTGAGTCTGGCCCTTCAGGACATGTTCCAGCAACCATTCGCGACGCTGGGCGTGGGATTTTTCAACTAATTCAAAAAAACCTGTTTGGATCTCGGCTTCAATTTGTTGGATGAGGGATAATATTTCCGCTTTTTGGGTGGCGGTAAGTCCCAAATCATTCTGAACGGTTTCTTGCCGGAGCAGCAATACCTGGCTCGCATCGCGCAAAATTCCCAATTCACGCAGCATTTTCTCGACGCGGGCTTTTGTCGCTTGTAGCTCCGCCTGCGCCTCCGGGTCATCGCGGCGTTGCTCGATAAACTCTTGATAGTAACCCAAGACCGAAAGCAGCAGCCGTTTGCGCAAGAGTTCCATTCCAGGCCGGTCGGAAAGTTCCTCCTCGCTGACTTGAAACAACTCGTTGACTGAACGTTGGGCCAGGGATAGGCGGGCTTCCGCCTCTTGCGCGCGTTGCTGCTCTCGCTGGAGGGCCGCCTTTGCGATGTTGCGCTCGATCAGGGTGTTATCTTTTTCATGATTGATCAGGGCCGCGGCGACCAAGGAACCTATCGCCAGCAGTAGCAGCAGCCAGCAACCCGCCAGCAACGCCGTCGGATGCCGCCGTATCCATTTTTTTGTCCAATCCAGGATGGTGGGGGGCTGGGCCAGAATAGGTTTATGATCCAGATAGCGCCTTAAATCTCCGGCAAAATCAGCCGCGCTGGAATAGCGCTCCTCCGGGTTTTTGCTGACGGACTTGAGGATGATCGTTTCCAATTCGACGGGTATGCGGGGGTCAAGCTGGCGTAAGGGACGCGGTTCGCTATTTAATATTTCCGCCAATAATAGCTGCATGTTTTGGGCGGAAAATATTGGCCGTAATGTTAACAGTTCGTAAAATGTGGCCCCCAGCGAATAGACATCCGTCCGCGGATCGAGCAAGGCCTGCCCTCCCGAGGCCTGCTCGGGACTCATGTAGCGCAACGTGCCCAAAATGTCCCCGGTGCGCGTCAATCCCATGTCGCTTTGAAACTGGGCCAAGCCAAAATCGGTAATCCACAAATTTCCCCGGGCATCCAGCAGCAAATTTGCCGGTTTGATATCGCGATGGATGATTCCCATGCCATGCGCGTAGTAGAGCGCTTCGGCGGCTTGCAGCATTAACCGTGTGACGGCGCGATGATATTCCCCCTTGGCCGTGGAATGTTGGGTTGACAACTGCTGTTGAAAGGACTGGGTGCTATCCGCGCGGTCCGGCTGGTTCGGGCGGGTTGGTGATTCAGCGGGTAGGGGCCGCGGTTTTTCCGCTTCGCCAGAGAACACAGCGGTAGAGGCGTTGGTAGCGGCTTGGGACGCACTGGGCGGACTTTGCAAGCCTGCTCGCTGCTGCATCTGCCGGATGAGAGTCCCCAGGGAGTCCCCTTCAATCAGTTGCATCGCATAAAAATGCACGCCCCGCTCGGTGCCGACCGCGTGTACCGGCACGATATTGGTATGGTGCAAGATGGCCGCCGCCTGGGCTTCATTTTTAAAACGCTGCAATTGTCTGGTGTCCAAGGTGGCGGCAAAAGGCAGCACCTTTAATGCCACCAGCCGCTGTAACGACAATTGTTCGGCTTCATACACCACACCCATCCCCCCCCGGCCAATCTCGCGCAAGAGGCGAAAATCCCCCAGTTGCCCCAATTCCGGGTCGGCGGATTCGCGCCACGGGGAACGCGGTTGGGCGGGAAGTGGATTTAAGTTGACCCGCGATCCCGACAAGTGCGGGGGATCCGCGGCAATTTGCCGCAAGGGGCTGGCGATGCGTTCGACATTTTCGTAATCGGCCAGGGCCGACGAGAGTTCCTCCCGCAGTTCCGGATACGCCGCCAACAGTTGGTCCCGGTCCGGGCTGCGTCCGGCCGCCAGATCATCCAGGTAATCCAGCAATATTTCATTGAGGCGGTCGTTGACATGCAAAGGTGAATTGGGCTGCTGATTCATTCCGGATCTCCCGTGGAGCCGCGTAAGGCTACCCGCAGTTTTTTTAGTCCCCGAAAAAGCAGCCCCACCACCGCGGGGCGGGAGCGATCTAGCAATTCGGCAACTTCGCTCACGGGCAATCCCTGCAGATGGTGCAACTCTATCACGCGGCGTTGATCCTCGGGTAGGGTGTTGATTGCCGTGGCTAGGGCCAGCAGTTCCTCGTTACGTAGGGCCTTGCCGCTGGGGGACGTCTGGTCCGCCGCCAAAAAACATTCCACCCGCGAGGAGGATTGCTCGATATCCCGCAACAAGTTCCGTTCCCGCGCTAGATCGCGAGCCTCGGTCGAAAAACGCCGCAGCGTCATTGCCAGCGTGTTTGCCAAGATTACCCGCAGCCACGCCAGCCATTCTTGTTCGGTATGGCCCCGAAACTGCCCCCGATTCTCGTGGGCTTGTAACATGGCTTGCTGCACAATGTCCGAGGCGTCCAATTTGGACTGCAAACGGGGGCTGATTTGCAATCGAACCAGCAACCGCAAATAATCACGGTATTGGGGCAAGGCCCAGTCACCCGTGGCTGTGGGCAAATTCATGGTCACACTCATCGGCCGCCGGGCCGTAAAATAGAGGATGTGCTCCCGGCCAAATTGAAGCGCGAAATATCAAAAAATCGTCCTCATGCCGCAGTTAAAATTGGCGGCGACAGTGACATAGCGATTGAGTTATCCTGGACAAACTGATTGATTGTGAAATTCCCTGAACTCGATGGATTCCCCCCATTTCTCCCCCTGGAAAGCGATCAAGTTGTATGCCCCAAAAACATCAATGTCATTCCTGGTTGCCGCTCCTGATAATGCTGATGCCGCTGGCGGGGCAGTTTTCCCAGGCTACGGGCGCAGACGTTACTCCCCTCCCCAATGCCCACGCCCACAATGATTATGAACACCGGCGGCCCCTTTTGGATGCGTTGGAGCAGGGATTTTGCAGCGTGGAGGCGGACATTTTTTTGGTCAATGGCGAATTGCTGGTGGCGCACACGTTTTTGGATCTAAAAGGAGGCCGCACCCTGCAAAAACTGTATCTTGACCCCTTGCGAGAGAGAATCCAAGCCCAGGCGGGATTGGTTTACCGCGATGGGCCGCATTTTTACCTGTTAATTGACATTAAGACCGATGCCAAAACGACTTACGCCGAATTAGCCAAGCTGCTGGCCAAGTATCCCGAGGTTTTTACAAAAACCGAAAAGGGGCAAACGACCCGGGGGCCGGTCACGGCGGTCATTAGCGGTAATTATGACCGGGAAACGATCTTGGCCAGCGAACCCCGCTTTGCCAGTGTGGATGGCCGTCCGGATGATTTGCGGGGAACGACCAAGCCCGCGGAAATTCCCTGGGTGAGTGATAGCTGGAAATCCCACTTTACCTGGGATGGAACAGGCCCCCAACCCGACGCGGAACGGCAAAAATTACGCGCATACACGGCCAAAGCCCACGAGCAAGGGAGACTTGTGCGATTCTGGGGAGCTCCTGATCGACAGGAAATCTGGCAGGCCCAATATGAGAATGGCGTGGATTTGATCAATACGGACAAGCTGCCGGAACTGCGAAAATTCCTGCTGTCGGTCGTCCCCCAGCCATAGAGCGGCAGCATGAGAAATTAGACAATAGTCCGTTCGTTGGCGGTATAAAAAAAGCCCCGGAAATGCGTACATTTCCGGGGCTTTATCGTTGGAGCTAAATTACCAATGACCCGCTTAGGCCGCGCGGCGACGCAAACCCAGCACACCCAGGCCGATGGCCGCCAGCGATCCCAACACCCAGGTGGAGGGTTCGGGGATGGCGGTGACAACAGGGTTGCTAAGCGGGTTGCCGACACCATTATTAAAGTTACTATCGATGGGCAGGTAATCCGCGGGTGTGACAACGCCGTCAAAGTCACCATCGCCCAGGGTCCAGCCACCGGATAGACCCGGTGTAATGGTCCCCAGATTGGAGTCCACAACCACGTAGTCCGCGCCATCGACTTGGCCATCCAGGTTGTAGTCGCCAGGATAGGTAAAGCGGATGATCACCTGGTTAAAGCCGGTCCCCAGATTGGCATCTCCCAGGGTCAGGTCGTAGAATGGATTGCCGACGTTGCCAAACTGGCTATTGGCGTTATCCACGGGGATGAGAATCCGCGTGCCGCCCGAATTATCCACCACGGTGCTGCCGATCATCGGCACGTTGCTTCCGGGAGCGGAACCAAAGCTGTAATAATTATCCACGTATTGGGTAATGGTGGCCAAGGGGTTGGGGTCCAGTCCCATGTCCGTGTAATAAACGACCATGTCATTGTCATTCAGGTCGATAAACGATTCATTACCCAGGACCAAGGCGGGAGTTCCAGCGGGGGTATTATTCAACACAACCAAGCCGTTGCTGGCGCCGTCCGTGGAGGCGACATTCAAGCGGGTAAAGGTTGAGGCGGAACCAGCGGTTAAGGTCAGCTTGCTTTGACGCAGGCCATCAACCGTGAGGGATTTTTCGGAGGCGATGGTGGTATTGCCCACCGCCGTGCCAAATCCAGCCCCCGTGCCGGTGACGCGCCCCACGACTTGATTGCCATTAACCACGCTTAGGGTGCTGGTGCCACTGGAAGTAACAATCTTGGCCTTGTTACCGCTGCTGCTACCCAGGGCGCTGACGTTTCCGCCCAGGGTCAGGGTGCTACCCGCGGCCAGCGTCGCGGTGACATTGGTACCGACCGTACTGGTTGTCCCGGTGGGCAGGCTAAAGTTCAGGCCAGTCCCATTGACATTGATCGCGGTATTGTTCCCCAAATTGAGCGAGGACGACAAGGTTTGCGTGCCGGTCCCGGCGGTGCTGATCACCGGTGCGGGGCCTGTCAAGCTAAGGACGTTCGCGCTAGGTCCGCTGATGGTGTAGCTGACCGAGCTATTAAAGGTCAGCGTATTGAGTGAGCGGCTCGAGTCCAAGTTAGCCGGAGATCCGCCCATCCCCAGGAAGCGGGCTTCAACAACCGGGGTAAATCCCGTGGACCAACTGCTAGCGGAGCTCCAGTTGGCTCCGCCGGCGCCGACCCATTCGGCGGTGCCGGGCGTGACATTGACCACGATGCGGGAGTTGGCCGCGTCATCCGCCAAGCTCAGGGCAAATCCGCCCAAGGAAGGCGAAGATAGGGCAAAGTTGCCCAGTCCCCCCACAAAACTGCCGTAATCAATCAGCGGATAGGTTCCCAAGCCAAAGCCAGGAAGATTGCTAAAGTTAAATGTGCTGATCCCCGCGGCGTTCAACACGCCCGAGTTCAATTGCAGCAGATCGCTGGAGGAACCCAATTCGAAACTGAGGGTGGAATTGAGCAAGCTCAAGCCTCCATCGAGGGTCAGCGTTCCCGCGCCCGTGGTTCCCGGGGCGATATTCCCGCCACTGGTTACCAGCCCCGAGATAATCCCCGTTCCCGCCAAGGTTCCGGTGGGGTTGACGCCGACCGCCCCGGTCCCCGTGCCGGAGCCAGTGGTGTTTGTCACGGAGAGTGTGCCTTCCGAGATCGTGGTTATACCTTGATAGGTGTTGGCGTTGGTCAAGGTCAGCGTGCCGGCCCCTTGCTTAATAAAGTTACCCGCGGTGTTATTGCTGGTAATCAGGGCGTCGATCGTGGCGTTATTGCCGTTGGTGTTAAACGGAATCGCGACGCTGCCGCCGGCTGTGGGGGCCAAAATGAACGAGCGAGTCGTGGGAATAGTGATATTGGGAGCGTCAAAACGGAACGCTCCGTTGCCATTCCAAGTATCATGAAAAATTGTTCCTACATTGCCCAGGGCGGCGTTGCTGGTGATGGCCAGGGTACCGCGATTCATCAGGATGTCGCCGGAGAGGGAGTTGTTGGGATTGTCCAAAATCACCACGTTGTTGTGGTTGCCGCCGGCGTTAGTGTCGAGCAGGTTATACAGTTGCCCGGCGGTACCACCGCTGAGGACGCCCGTCAGACGGACGCCGGTTTGCAGGATCGATGGAGCTCCGCCGGTTGCCGTGCGAATGACAAACTGTTGCGTGTCGCCGATCCCGGGAAGGGTGATGTCGTTGGCGACGGTCCGGACTTCGCCATTAGTCACGCGGAAGTTGATCTTGCCAGTGCCAGTGAGGACCAGCGGACCGGTTCCCAGAGGGGTGGCTCCCGGAGCATCAAGCAGCAATTCCAGGGTGCCTTCATTAAGGGTGGTTCCCCCGGCGTGGCTATTGGTGGGGTTGTTTAAGAAGACCGTGCCCGTGGTATTGATCACCAGGCCACCCGCACCGCTGAGCGGATTGGCAAGGGTCAGGTTGTTGGCTGCGGCGTTGATGGTGTTCGAACCGGTCAGGGAGATCCCCCGATTCGTATTAAAATTAAACGCCGTGTCAAGCTGCAAGTTACCGTTATTCAGCGTTAATTGATCGGCGACCAAAGCACCCGGAGCCGTTCCCAAAGGCGCCTCGGAAGAAAGCACCAGCGTGCCGCCGCCGCTAACCGTGGTCTTGCCCGAGTAAGTATTGGCGTTATTCAGGGTAACCGTGCCAGTGTTGGTGATCGCCACGCTTCCCGTGCCGCTAATGACGGAATTAACCGTGGTGGGACCGGCATTATTAATAACAAAGCTGCTATTATTGACCACGGGTCCGGTGATCGAGCCATCCGTCACCCCATCCCCAATTCGCAGGGTGCCCGCGTTGATAGTCGTGGTACCTGTGTAATTGCCCGCCACACCCAAAGTCAGGGTGCCGGTCCCGCTCTTGGTCAGCGAGCCGGTGCCATTTAGACTGCCACCGCCCGAAATGGTGTAGTTTTGGTTGTGATTAAAGGTCATCACGCCCGGAGTGATGGCAGTAGTCAGCGTGACCGGAACGGCCCCACCAACGCCCGCGTCTGTAAAGTTCACATTGTCCAAATTGAAAAAGACATTATCCACTCCGGACCAGTTGGGCGTGCTATTCACATCCCAAGCATTGTTGGCGGCATTTCCCACCCAGGTTTGGTTGGCGGCACTGCCGGAGACATTTAATTTGACCGATCCGGGAGTTGAAACGGTGTCAAAGGCCAGAGTTTGGCGGGTTTGACCGGAAGTGTTCAAGCTGAGGTTGGACGCGTCCCCCGTCAGCGTGCCCCCGTATGTAAAGAGGGTGTAGCTGCCACTAGCTAACCCGCCATTCAGGGTGGCGTTGATCGTGTTGGTGCCGCTGAGGGTCAGATTACCGTTGATGACCCCCAAGTCATTCACGCCGCCGCCGGTGGTGGTAACATTGTTGAGGTCCATTGCCACGGAAGCGCCGTTGAGGGTCAAGTTATTGGCAAAGGTCGCGGTGCGGTAATTGCCGCTCCCCCCCAGATTCAGATTGCCATTGATCGTGACCAAACCCAGGACGTCGGTTGCGGGAGCGCCCGTCCGACCAACGGTAAGTGTGCGGCCGGTGTCGATGGTGTATCCCGCGGCGGTGCCGGTGGTGTCGAACCTGCCGCCGCTGTTGACCGTGATGGGAAGCGTGGTGTTGGTCAGGGTGGCGCCATCGTTGATTTTGAACGTGCCGCCGTTATTGACAATGACGGCGGGTGTATCCAGCGATGCCCCAAATGCCAGTTCCAGGGTGCCGTTATTGACCGTGGTATTTCCCAGGAAAGTGCTCACGCCATTGAGGCTGGTGGTGCCGGAGCCAATCTGGACGATTCCACCAGCACCGCTGATTGGATTATTTACCGTTGAGGCGTCAGACCGGTTAAACGCCACCGTTGCGCCGCTAGAGATATCCACGGCGTTGGAGCCGAGCGTGCCGGTGGTGCCCCCCGCGCCAATTTGCAGCGTCCCGGCCACAACTTGGGTATCCAGATACGTGTTGGTGCCGCTGAGCACCAGGGTCCCCGTGCCGATTTTACGCAAAGTCGCGCCGGAAATGTTCCCCGCCACCGTGCCGGTAAATCCACGGCTATCGATTTTTTCATTACCGACCAGATTGATCGCGCGGGTCGCGTTCAGCGTGACGTTATCCACGTCAAATCGCAAACCGCCGTTGAAATTGCCTAAATCCATCTCGATGAGGTCTGCATTTCCCAGGGCGGCGTCGTTGACGATCCCCAGCGTGCCGCGCCACAGTTGGATCGTGCCGCTAAAGTTATTGGCGGGGTTGGTCAGCACAACGGAAAAGTTGTGGTTTCCCCCTTGGTCGGAATCGGCCAGACGATAATTCTGACCAGCGGCACCACCGCTGATTTGGCCGGAAAGGACAAGCGTGGTGCCCAATGTCGGGCTGCCATCGCCCGTGCGGATAAAGACGCTATTTGCCCCGGTGGCGGGAAAGACCATGTTATTTGCCACGGTCCAGGTTTGCCCGTCCGGGACCAGGGCGTGCAGCCGGTGCAATCCCGTAAATGTCAACGTCCCGGTTCCCAGCGAATCCGGACTGCCGATGGCAATCGTCCCGCCGCTATGGGTGATGCCGGTTGAATAGCCCCCATTTGCACCCCCCAGGGTCAATGTTCCACCGCTGATTTTGGTAATGGCCCCCGGGCCGCTGATGACGCCGTTGAGCAACCCGCTGGAGAGTTCCAGCACGCCCCCATTCAACGTAGTCGTGCCGGAATAATTGGCGGCTCCGGAAAGGGTAACCGTGTTAGTGCCTAGCTTGACCAGATTGCCGGTGCCGCTGATCGCTCCCGTCAGGGCAAAATTATCCGAGCGATTCAGATTCAAGGTGCCGTTATTTACAATCGCGCCGGCCAGCGTACCGGTTGTGCCCCCATTGCCAATGTTGACCGTGCCGGCGTTGATGTTGGTCGCGCCGGTGAATGTATTGTTATTGAGAATGGTGAGGGCGCCGGTGCCGTTTTTGATCAGTCCCGATGCACCGGTGATGGCCCCCGGCCCGCTAAAGGTGTAATCATTAGCCGTGTTATCGACCCGCACAACCGCCGGTTGAACGTTGGTGGGGATGTTGACGTTAAAATTGCCGGTGGCCGTGTCATCAAATGTCACTTCCGCGTTGTCCACATAAGTGGTGGCAAAATTGTTAGGGATGGTCCGCCAATTTTGGGTGGTATTGATATCCCAATTGGCGTTGACCGAACCACTCCACTTGACGTTGGCCACGCCGGCGATGTCCCCTTCCACTAGCAAATTATCCACCGCCCACCACCAGTCGTTACCGGCGTTGGTCATGCCAAACCGAAAGACCATTGAGCCGCTGTTGGGGTTGTTCACCGCCAACGAGACCGACTCATTAACCCGCACCAGCGAACTGCTGCCGCCGGGGGTATTTGCTGTGTTATAAGTCAAAATATTGGAGAAATTTGCCCCGCCGTCAAAGCTGACATCGACAAGCGCGGTCATGCCATCATACGGACGCCAGCTAGAATCAAACTTAAAGTCGATGGAATTCGCGGCTACGTTGCTCAGGTCGATCGGGGCGGTGGTAATAAAGACATTAAATTCCCCCGGTTCGATCGTCCCATTCGGCGAATCGTCATAGGCGTCCGGGTCAGCTACCATCACCGCGCCACTTCCCAGGGCGAATTGGTCGCGGGCCTGGTTCCCTTCGGTGGCGATCCAGGATTCCTTCCGCATAAAGGTAAAGCCGAAAAATTCGGGTAATGTAAAGTCGGGCGTGGTTGTGTTATCACGTGTCCAACCTGCTGGAAGCGTGTCCGTCCAGTCAGTCCCGTTGCCGCCGCTTTCCGTACCAGAGACAAAGGGCCCCAGCGTCAGCGAATCAAAATTTTCAGAATAAAGATTGGCAGCGTGGGCTTGATACAGATTCACGCCACTTAGCAACCCGACACAACCCGCAGCCAGGAGTTTGCCCCGTAATTTGCCGTTTGCAAGTGCTCCGGCGCTAGACCAGCCGGTTGGGATGGTTTGGGAGATCAGGTTGCTTAATCGACGGCGAAGAGTTGTACGGCGGTTGGTGTGTGACATCTAGTGAGTCCTTGTTTGGGCCTGGGGAAGTAGAAATTCTCAGTGTAAAGTCAGTAAAAATGCGGAATGGATCAGGTTCACAATGCGCGATTCATAGTTTAGAGGCAGATAATTATTATGGTGTTAAGTAACAATTAGGATTGTGTTAATATCCTTGCAGTTTCGCATGAGTATAAAGCATTTCCCACACAAGTGCAGGGATTGGTATTTAGAATTTGATGAAAATATTGTTAGGGATATGATTTGCCAGTGCAGTCGTATTTGATATGGCCAATATATGGTCTCAATGCTTTAACAAACACTTTATCCACGTGGGTGAAGTCGATTTTGCCCGATTTTATGGTAAAAACCAGCTTGTAACTTGTATTAAAATTATATTTTAATGAAATTCATCCTTGTTACATGGCTTTGTTTCGCCACAGTTGGTGGTCTCAAGGAATTATTGTTTCTTACTCCTTGAACTTGCCACTCTCCGCCCGCACCGGGTATCCTGACAATAACGTCGCTATCGAACGCGGATAAGCCATTGCCTCCACTCCGTTATCCATCACCGCCATCTGATTTGTGGTGTGAAATTTTGCATTTAATCCCCCCTACGCCTGTGCACAATTCCTTTTTGACGCAAATGGCGCGGTATTTCGCCCTGGCGTTATTGTTGGGTTTTTTCACTGGATTTTCTGGCTGTGGATTTGGCACGCCCCAGCCAGTTCAGGGGACGGTGTTGGTGGATGGTAAGCCCTTGGAAGGCATCATGGTCGGATTTTATTCCGATGATAAGGCCACCGCCCAAGACGCGCTGTGGGGAATTGGATATACTGATAAGGCTGGTAATTTTCAGGTGACGGAAACCAAAGCGGCGCTGGGGGGCAAGGGTCTTCCGGCGGGACGATACCGGGTTTATTTTCGGCGAAATGTCGATGCCAGCGGCAAACTCATGCCGGCGAATTTAAAGGTTGAAGACTCTCCCGGAGCCAAGTCCAGCATTGCCAGTAAATACACCAGCGTGCAGGAAACACCAGTGCGGGAAACTATCGGCACGCAAAACACATTTCGCTTTGAGATTCCCTCGCAATAATGTCGTCTCCGACGACTGGTCAAAGGTTGTCGTCCCTGCCTAGGACGCTAATCCATTTACGATTCATTTTTTCGGGTGTCGTATGCAGAAACTCCATCCGCGGCGCGGCTTTACCCTCGTGGAATTATTAGTCGTGATTGGAATAATTGGGATTTTAGTCGCTCTCTTGCTTCCCGCCGTGCAAATGGCGCGGGAAGCCGGTCGCCGGACCACCTGCCAAAATAATATTCGGCAGTTAGGCCAGGCGATGCATATTTTTTTGGATACCAAAAAGCATTTTCCCTGGGGGGCTGATCTGAAACTCGATCCCAACGGCAATCCCGCGAACAATTACAGCTACGGCTCGCACTGGAGCGCGCAAATTCTCCCGTATATCGAAGAGGGAAACCTGTATAAGCGACTGTTGCTCTTATCGGGGAACAAGCCGGAAGCCCCCGGCGACTGGAGCGGCTCCGGCAGTGGATTTGCCAATGCCAGCCTGGAAAGCTCTAACCCCACCGAACGCAACGTGGCGGCCCAAGAACGGGTGATTGCCTTGTTTCGCTGTCCATCCATGCCCTTGGCGACAAATTACTTTAATCTTTCCTGCTACGAGGCTGGGGGTTGGGTGGTACAGCGCCGGGTGCCAGCCTCATACTTGGCCAATTGCTCTGGGATTATCGACAACGACTACCCGCGGTTCAATGACCGCCGCTTTTGGCTAAAGACCGACGGGATCTTTTTTATTGGCAGCAACACCAAGGTCAAGGAAATCAGCGACGGCCTGTCCAAGACCGTGCTTTTAGGCGAGGCTTTGCCCGATCCGTTTGATAGCGCTCCGGGAAATACCGAGCGGCTGACCAACACTCCGCAAAAAGACCCGTTTGACCTGAGCGCCTCACAAAAAGACCATTGGGCGATTGGTGGCGACGACTGTGATGACAGCGACGACTATTCAGAGTGTTGGGGGACGACCGCGGTGCGGATTGGCCTCTCAAAAGGGCACACGCTGTGGTATCAACACGAGTTTGGTTATGGCAGCGCGCATGGGGGCGGGGATACCGCGCACATCCTGATGGCCGACACCTCTGTTCATTTACTAAATTCCGAATTGAACCCCGCTATTTTTTCCAATATGGGCTCGCGGGCGGATGGCAAGCCCGTGCCGGGGTTTGGCAAGTAAGTTCCAAGCAAGCTAATTGCCGTTTACTTTTGATTCAGCCGAATCAACGGATTTTTGCGGTTCTCGGCCGGTTGGCTGTTCCCCGCTCCCCCCAGGCTGGGATGTTTTTATTCCCCATTGTTCCCGCAGCTTTTCGGGCGAGGTGGCTAACCCCTGCCCACGCAAGATTTCATAAAATTCCGGCATTCCGCGTAACGCTGCCAAATCCGCGTCTTGGGACATCTCCGTGGGGTTGGCGTAGCCCGCCCTGACCGCCGCGGTTAACGCCGTTAGTGCTTGGCTTTTGAGTTCCGCCGCGTTCTTTTCTTGCCCGGCTGCAGAACTGGCCAAGGCCAACACACAGGCTGAATTGTACAGCGCTAATGCCGTATTTTCCGGCATGAGCGTGTTATGGGTCGTCTCGAGGGCGGCGGCGACTTGTCCCGCGCGCACTTTACTAATGGCATAGTAGCTGGCGGCTTGGACCCACTCGTCGGTATGGCGGGTGGCGTGTTTTCCCGCTTGGGCGAATGCCGCCGCGGCCTGTTTATACTGTTCTAGGGCGTTATACGCCAGACCCTGACCAACATACGCATGCCGGACCCCATTTTTTGCGTCGGTTCGCGAGGGAAACAGGGCGATTGCGGGACGCAGGTTGTCAATCGCTTGTTGATACCATGCCAAGCTTTCCATTGGTTGGCCCCCCTCCCGGGTCCGATCACCACAATGGTTGTACGCCCAACCGTGGCCGATGACATAATCCGGCTCGTTGGGCCGCGCGGCGGCCATTTGGCGGCGAATTTCCACAGCCTGGGTGAATTGCGGTTGGGCCTCGGCGGGCCGCCCGGTGTTTAAAAATAATCGGCCAAGTTCTTCCAGTTCGTCGGCTAATGCGGCATGGTAAAAGATGAGTTCCGGATCAGCGAGGGTTTCGCGGAGGCGTTGAATTCTTTGTTGATGGCGGGCGATGGCCGTGGGACCCGAACGCAATTCCGCCAGGGCGGCCTCGGCTTGGGGTTTAAAGACCAAATACAATAATTTATCGGTATAGTCGATCGGGTTGCCGGTCCGGGGATCCTCTTGATCGGCATAAACATGCCGCGCGGCCCACTCATTGGCTCTTTCTAGTTCCCGTTGGGCTGGGTCAAGTTCTCCCCGTTTTGCATGGGCAATTACCCGCACCAGGTGTTCATCGGCGGTTACTTGTTCAGGGTGTTGTGTCGCTAAGGACTGCAGATAGGCCAGCGCCCCCACATCATCACCGGCGTATAAACTGCATTGCGCGCGGAGGGAATGATAAGACTCCAACAACTGCGTTTCCGCCGGATGGATGTCGAGATCCCGCAGGTGGTTTTGTAGTTGTTCCTGGTCGATTCCGCCTGGTAGCAGCGTGGTCCAACGCAAGACCAAAAATAACGCGGGAGCTCCCGGGCGGGATTGATTGCCATCGGTAAGTTCCAGTAATTGCCGGCAGGCGGCTTGGTATTTGGGCAAATCTCCTGCCAAAGCGCGGCTGAATAAATAATACCGCCAGGCGTTTTCCACCATCCAGGGATTGAGGTCGGTTCCCTCGATTCGCGCTGCTTTTTCAAAGCGATCGCCAGCCACCGCGTACCGTCCCGCATAGAGCGCGAGTTTGCCATATTCCAGCCAGGCCGCAAGGTTATGCGGTTCTGCGGCGACCGTGGCCGCGGCCAGGTCCTCGGCCGGTTGGAGGCCAGCGGCTTTTTCCTTGGATTGCAGATGCCGCACCCTTTCCCAATCATACCCCCGTTCATGCAGCGGGATTTGGGAAAAATGAAAATCCGCCCCCAGCCAGTCCTCCGCAAAATAGGCGGCGTTACCCCGTGCCCTTTGCCAACGGGGCACGTCCAATTCCACGACGGGCTGGAACGATGGCAATGTTGCCAGCTTTTCCCAGGCGGATAAATATTCTTCGCGCGGCAGGGGAATCACCTGTCCCGCCGGGGAAATTCGCATCCCCGACAAGCCCTGGACTAGTTGGACAAGCTCCGCTGGAGTATGGGCCAGGGGTTGCAGCGGATAGCGGTGGATTTCCTCTAGTGATGCGGTGAACAACACGGATTTGCCATCAGCCGTCAGGTAGCCCGAACGGGAATATTCATGATGCAGCAAGGGCCAGGGGGGAGTTAGCGGCGCGGCGGTGGCGGTATGCCACAATGTTGCCGCGGCGTTCATAATTTGGTGCTTGGTTTGGCCCAAAAACGCGCGCCAAACCAGCAAATTACCCGCGGGTCGTTCATGGACTAAGGTCAACGCGCGGGAAGCGGTATCACTGAGTTGCCAGTTCACAATTTCCGCCCCGTGGTGGATAACGTTGCCCGTGGGGCGTCCCGTGGAATTTTCCAAGATATGCAAACTGTTTGTGAGGGTAAAATGACGCTCGCGCGTCCGGTTCCAAATAAGCGAGCCTTGGTTGGGCAGCTCCCAGGCGGGGCCTAGGGGATCGCCGGTGCGCGGATCGCGGGAACGGGCAAATTTCCGGCCTTGTTCCTCTTCGAGTGTCCAGAGGGTGTTCATCGCGGGATCATGCACTGGACGGCCCCGCAAAGCCTGCGGTAATTTCAGGTATTGTTGTTCAGCTAACAGCAAATGCAGCCAATTGCCATCGGCAAGTTGTACTTTGAGCGGCTCGCTTGATGTATCGGGCCGCGCGCCAGCGATAAAGATATTGGCCGGCGCGCCGGAAGAAACATCCCAAGCCAAAGCCGTCTGTTCATTGACCGCGACCAAATAGCGGCCCGCGTCGATAAAGCATGTTTGCAGGGAGGGACCCCCGGACACGACTTCCGGCGTGGTCCACACCCAGTCGCCGGTCTCGCTTTCTCTTAACTGTAAAATCGTTGATAGCTGGTTTCGTTCGGCTAGATAATTATCGGAGTGCACCAACAGCCATTTTCCCTCAGGTGAAAAACTGATCCGAGCTTCTCGCGGGACGGCAAACGGCTGGCCTAGCATGGTTCCAGAACGCGATTCGTGAATTTGGCAGTTGACGGTTACTCCATCCTGACTTTGGAGAAAGGCAAATTTACTAAAATCGTTGCTGACGATTAACTGCATGTGAGGTTGGGTGTGCCAACTTTCGGCAAGGACCGTGGCCTGATTGCCGGACCAATGGGTAAGCCGTGCCGGAGCCTGTGATACAGGACGGTTACCCACCGAAGGGAGTTGATGAAAAATCGTCGTTGTGAGCAAGGTTTGCCCATCGGCGGAGAGGGGCACGACGTCATTCACCAACGAACCCGGGGGGTGAACCAGCCGGGCCGCGGGAGTAAGGAATGTCGCGAGGGGCCATATGCGTACGACGCCATCCAGGGCGATGGTCAACACCTCGGAGCCATCCTGGCTCAGGTGGGCGCTCAACACGGCGGCCGGATGCGTCAAAACGGGGGTCAGCGGCTGACCGTTGGCGGCGTTCCAAACACGCGCATAATTTCCCCCGGATAACAGCGCCAAGGTGCCTCCCGCGCCCAAGCTCGCTCGTAGTTCCATATCCGTGGGCAATGACAGTTCCCGAGCCAAAGCTTGACCGCGCGCGGTGTCCGCCACATGCGCCTGGTTGTGTCCATCCAGGATAATCAGGCGTTCGCCACGGGGACTAAACTGATAGTTGCGCACTCCCTCGCGAATCGGTATCGGCGAACCAACCGGGGCGCCGGTCTCCCCATCCAGAATTAACGAAAAATCATTGCTCTGATAAGCAAAAATGCGCTCGCCTAATGGGTCGAATTCACCGATTCTGAATAATTGGGAATCACCCGGAGTGATTAACGAGTTAGTCTCCACGGGATGTAACGTGGTTGTATCGTACAACCGTGGAGGCGAAATCGACACCAGACCTTCTTGTGCGAGGGGATGTAAGGTCGCCGCGATCAGCCGCCTCCCCGCTTTGCCCAAGAGCGCTGATTGGCGATTTCCTGTCGAAAACCCAAATCTATCCCGGTTGGTGTTTTCAGAGTGGTGCGGGGGGCCTAAGGGTTGATTGGTGGAGAAATCCCAGATTTGCAGGGTGTTCGAGGAAGCATCGCTTTTCCCCTGCATCATGTTTACCAGGGCAAAGCGCCGATCAGGCGAAAATAATTGGATCCCCCCCGGTTGCTCCGGGCTTACGGGTTGGCCATCGTTGACTCGCCAGGCGCGCCAGGTTGCCCCGTCACGAATCAGAGTGCTGCCGACAAGCAGTTTCTGGTCGGTGGTCAAAAAAGCAAATCCGACGCCCGAAGATAAGCGGAGCGGCTGGTATTTTTGTGTTGCGGCGGATATTTCCCACACCAGGATTTCGCCCGCGGACGGGGACGCTTTTGTGTATTCACCGCCGTTGCGGGCCAAGTTTGAGTCGGGCAAAGGTTGTATCAAGGCCACCGCCGTTCCCTCGGCTGTAAAAAATGGGAGATCTTCGGCATGGTTGAGGATATGCCGCAACGGAGGGCTGATCGCGCGTCCGGTGGCGGTAGTCCAGATTTGGACTTCCTGGAAAGAGCCTTCTCCCCCTAAGGGGCGCATCGTCCAAAAAAATGTTCCCTGTGAATTAAAGCCGAGGCGCGTTTCGCTTTCCAAAAAAGGGTCCGCCGTGGAACGGGGGTCCGCCAGGCGAATCGGAGCGAACTGCGGCGCGCCGTTAGCCCGTTGCCAGCAGTCCACGATCAATTCCCCCTTCCCGCGGGTTACGGTAAAAATTTTGGTATGGGACGGATCAAATCCGGCTTGCACGATCTGCCCGGGTTGAGCCAGCCACGCTTGGCGCGGCCGGGGACACATGGCCGCGGTTGTTCCTAGCCGGATCCGGTGCTCCTCTTCCCGCCGGGGATCGGGCGCGTCCGCCTCCCGCGCCGCCGCAAACCAGGTCAGGGCTTCCTGGAAATTCGCTTGTTCCAGCAGCTTGGCGCCATTAGCCACGTATTGCCGGGCCAGACTACGGCGATTTGCCAGGTCCGCGGTTTTGGCTTTTTGCTCTTCGCTGGTCGCTTTTTGAAGAGCATCCTTGGTTTTTGATTGCTCGGTTGTCACCTGATTGTAGGCCGTTTGCAGGTTGCCGCGCGCCAACTCCGCCTCCAGTAGTCCCCACCCCGTTCCCGCCAGACCCAGGATAAGCGCTAACAGCAATAAACTGGCCGCCAAAACCGCCCCTTTGTGTTTCGCCAAAAACTTGCGTATCCGATATAGGGTGGTGGGGGGATGGGCCAGCACCGGCTCTCCCGCCAGGTATTTGCCAATATCCGCAGCAAAGCCCGTGGCCGATTCATACCGCCGCGAGCGGTCCTTTTCCAACGCCTTCATCACGATCCAATCGAGCTCATTCCGCAAGATTCCCGCCAGCGCCCGGGGTTCCGTCCGCCGCGTGGCGGCCAAACTGGACAATGTGGCCGAGGTGCTTACCTTGGTGCTGGGCCGGGGGGGGTCTTGCTCCCGCACGATCCGCAGCATCTCAATCAGACCCGCCTTTTGTATGTCTTCCTGCGTAAAGGGGGGGCTGCCGGTCAAGATTTCGTAGAGCAGCACGCCGAGGGAGTAAATGTCCGACCGGGTATCAATATCCAGGTTGTTAAATGTCGCTTGTTCCGGCGACATATATTGCGGCGTTCCCACCACCGTTCCAAAGCCTGTTTGCAGCGTGCGGTCGGTCAACGGCTGGCCGATCGCCTTGGCCACGCCAAAGTCGATCACCTTGGGCACGGGTTGATCGTCGTACAGCGCGATTAATACGTTACTGGGCTTGATATCGCGGTGAATGATCCCCTTTTGATGGGCGTGCTGGATGGCCTGGCACACGGGGATAAACAATTCCAGCCGTTCGCGGGGGTTCAACCGCCGTTCATCGCAATACTGCGTGATCGGTATGCCCCGGACTAGCTCCAACACAAAGTAGGGCCGCCCGTCGGGCGCGGTCCCTGCGTCCAGCACTCGGGCGATATTGGGGTGTTCCATCAGCGCGAGCGCCTGCCGCTCGGCCTCAAAGCGGGCCAGGACCAGTTTGCTATCCATCCCCGCTTTGATTAGCTTGATCGCCACCAAGCGCCGCACGGGATGATGTTGCTGCGCCATCCAGACGCTTCCCATCCCCCCTTCGCCTATCTGTTCCAGCAGTTGATAAGGCCCGATCGACATTCCCGGTTTGTCAATTCCGGGCAAATCCACCGTCGCCTGTAACTTTACCGCGGGTTGCTCCATAAATGCCGCGTTCTGCTCATGCAACTCAAGCAATTTTTCGATCCTGGTCTGCAGGGCGGAATTTTCTCCGCAAACCCGCCGCAAATACGCTGGCCGCTCTGCCGCGGGCAGTTCGATCGCCGCCGAAAAAATCGTAAGCTCATTCATCTGGATGACCCTGAATCCGCCGGGAACTTTCCTCATCCTAGCATGGCGGTTTTTTGACGGGGAACGCGCAGCAAAAAATTCTCCATTTACCCCGTTTAGCGCTATTTTTTCCACTTGACGGCAAAATCTTGCCCCGGCAATGGGGCTGGTCAGTGAAGTTGCTTAGGACTTTTGGGGCGTGTCGCGAATCTCCGCCGCCAGCCACGCGCGGGCATAAGCCCAGATTTGGTCGGCCTTGCGGGGTGAAATATCCAGTTCGCAGGCAATTTGCGGAATGGTTAGCCCTCCAAAATATCGCAATTTGACCAGATTTGCCGCGAGGGAGTGATGTCGCTGCAATTCCTCGAGGGCCGCGTGGACCTCCAGAATTTCCTGGTCGGGAAGCGGACTGTGCAACTGATCCAATTCGGTCGCTGCCCGCTGATACTCGCCTCCATGCTTTAGGGCCAATTTGCGGCGGGCGTTATCGACCAGAATTCGCCGCATGGTTTCGGCAATTGCCCCTAAAAAATGGGCTCGATTTTGCCAGGGCGCGCTTGAATTGGCCTTTGATAATCGCAGGTAGGCCTCGTGCACCAGGGCCGTGGCCTCCAGGGTTTGCCCCGGACGCTCGTGGGCCAGTTTGGATGCTGCCAACGCGCGCAATTCATCGTACAAAGACTCCAACAACCGTTGGGTTGCCTGGGGGTCCTGCGGATCAAAGTCCTCAAAAAGTTGCGTGCTTTGGGTCATGATGTCATATTAATCGGTAAACCGCCTCATGAAAACTACGTTCTCTTCGCGTGGTGTCGGGGGGGATGCAAGGGGAACTTTTTATACGAGGGAGTGAACACGATGGCCCGTATTCAACAATTTGCGATTTCGCGGCGGGGATTTCTGCGGTCAAGTAGTGCCATCGCGGCGGCCCTGGGCCTGCCCGCCTGGTACGCCCAGGAGGTGCTTTCCCGGGGGGAGGCCGCCGAAGTAAAATCGCCGAATGAAAAACTGAATATTTTGCTGGTGGGCTGCGGCGGCCAGGGTCGGGGGGATGCCAACGCCGCATTAAAGTTTGGCAATGTTGTCGCGGTATGTGATGTGGATGAACAACACGCCTCCGCCGCCGCAAAACAATTCCAGGCGACGCCGTATGGCGATTTTCGCAAGGCGATGGAACACCCCGGCGTCGATGTGGTGATTAACGGAACGCCGGACCATTGGCACACGCTGATCAACATCCACGCCATGCGCAGCGGTAAGGATGTCTACAGTGAAAAGCCGCTAACCTTGACCATTGGCGAGGGGCAAAAGCTGGTTCAGGTCGCGAATGAGACCAAACGCATTTTACAGACCGGTAGCCAACAACGCAGCGATGCGACATTTCGCCTGGCGTGCGAACTGGTGCGTAATGGCCGGATCGGCAAATTGACGCACATCCTGACCATGCTGCCATCGGGTCCGGTCCAAGGCCCGTTTAAAACCGCTCCCGTGCCAGAGGGTTTGGACTGGGATTTTTGGCAGGGACAAGCCCCGGCGACCGACTATGTGCCCGAACGGGGACATATCAAATTCCGCTTTTGGCATGATTATTCTGGTGGGACGATGACCGATTGGGGCGCGCATCATAATGACATCGCCCAATGGGCCAACGGGACCGAACGTTCGGGTCCGATGAGCGCCGCGGGAAAAATTTTGGCCGAACCGATCAAGGGTGGATTTACGACCATCGGCCGCTACGAAGTGGAATATGAATACGCTAACGGGGTAAAGCATACCTGCAAAAGCGTCGCCCGCGAAAATTTTTACGGCCAACCCACGGGCGAAACACCGATCCCCGGTGAGCGGAACGGCGTCAAGTTTACCGGCACGGATGGCTGGATCTTTGTCACGCGCGGATTTATTGAGGCGAGCGATCCGGATTTGTTAAAAACGGAACTCCCCGCCAGCGCCGAGCGGCTGTATACCAGCAACAACCACATGGGGAACTTTGTGGAATGTGTGCGAACTCGCAAACCCGCGATTTGCGAGCCGGAAATCGGCCACCGTAGCGTGTCGGTCTGCCACCTGGGCGTGATTTCCTTGCGTTTGGGCCGTAAGGTCAATTGGAACCCCGAACAGGAAACCTTTGGCGACGATGCCGAAGCCAATGCGTTTATTCACCGCGAAATGCGCAAACCTTGGAGTTATGACGCGGTATAACAAAGCCGCCGATGGCATCGGCGGGTATACCGGGGTCGGGAGTCGTGGGCGGTGCGGACTAACAATTCTGTTATGACCTGACTCGACCAGGAGTCCCGTCCCAATGCGCCATGTTTGAGGGGGACGGGAGTGCCTGGCGAGGGATGGTGAGTGGCGGTTGAAAGCTGTTAGCGCCAGCCACTCCCGACCCCGCGTTCGTAATCCGCGATTTCAAATTTTAGATTAGCATTCCCCTTTGCATTCAAGGAGATCCATCCTCATGCAATTTTGGCATTCATTTCTCATAACCGCGTTGCTCGTTCAAATTGGGATTGCGCCCTCTGACACCCGGGGCGGGGAACTAACTCCCTCCTCGGCAACGGCTCCCCCGCACCTGCACACGATCGCGCTCAACGGTCATAATTTCACCCTGCCCGCGGGGTTCACGATCGAGCAGGTCACGACAACGGACCTGGTGCCACGGCCGATTGTGGCGGACTTTGACGAACAAGGGCGACTGTATGTGGCGGATAGCTCCGGCTCGAATGACCCCGTGGAAACGCAACTAGAAAAAAAGCCACACCGCATTGTGCGGCTGGTGGACAGTGACGGCGATGGCAAGTTTGACAAGCAAACCGTCTTTGCCGACAAGCTGATGTTTCCAGCGGGCATACTGTACTATCGCGGGTCGGTGTACGTCACCGCTCCTCCGGCGATTTGGAAACTGACCGACACCAACGACGACGGCGTGGCGGACAAACGCGAGATTTGGTTCGATGCCAAGACGCTCACCGGCTGCGCCAACGACCTGCATGGGCCGTACCTGGGGCGCGACGGTTGGATTTATTGGTGTAAGGGGGCTTTCGCCGAGCAAACTTATGATTTGCCCCGGGGGCCAAATCGCCAAATCCAGCCCTGGAAAACTCGGGCGGCGCATATCTTTCGCGCGCGGCCCGACGACGGCAAAAATCAGGCGGGGGGTATCGAACCAGTCATGAACGGCGGGATGGATAATCCGGTCGATGTGGTCCAGCTTGCCAGTGGCGAGCGGATTTTTAGTTGCACGTTTTTACAGCATCCCGGCGGGGGGAACCGCGATGGCCTAATCCACGCGGTGTACGGCGGTGTGTGGGGCAAAGACCACGATGTGATTTATGAACATCCCTGGACCGGGCCGGAATTTATGCCCGTGATGACGCATTTAGGCCCCGCCGCCCCCAGTGGTCTAACTGAGTATGAAGCTAGTACTTTTGGCGCGGATTATACGGGCAACCTTTTTGCCGCGAATTTTAATTTGCACAAAGTCACCCGGCATAAGCTGATTCCCGACGGCGCGACCTACAGGACGGAGGACAGCGACTTTGTCGTCAGCGACCAATTTGACTTTCATCCCACCGATGTCTTGGCCGATGCCGACGGCAGTTTACTGATTATCGACACCGGCGGCTGGTACAAGCTCTGCTGCCCAACCTCGCAACTGCATAAGCCCGACGTTCTGGGGGCGATCTACCGCGTGCGCAAGATTAACGCGCCGCGCATCGACGACCCGCGCGGGTTAAAGATTGATTGGGAAAAGTCTACCCCACAGAAACTCGTGGAACTGCTGGCGGATTCCCGCCCCGCGGTTTGTGTCCGCGCAATCGAGGAACTTTCCCTGACCAATCTTGAGGTTATTCCGCTCCTTGCCGATACACTCAAAAACTCCCCTCCCCCGCCCGCTGGCATCAACGCTATCTGGGCCGCATGCCGCCGTGAGGACGGCCGAAAAATCCCCCTGTTAGCTCTGTGCATTCTCGATAAATCCGGCCAGGTTCACCAAGCCGCGCTCCACGCCATCAGTGTCTGGCGCGACCGCGATCCAGCGACCATCGCGCGTGTCAGTGAATTCCTCACCGATCCCAATCCCCAAGTCGCCCGGGCCGCTGCGGAATGCCTGGGCCGGGTCGGGACGGCCCAAAATTACCCCGCGATCCTGGAGGCACTGGAAAACACCAATGATCGAATCATCCGCCATTCGCTCACGTACGCGCTCATCGAGATCGGTGATGAGGAGGCTTTGCTAAAGCATTTAACGGATAAAGCCACTCCCGCGAAGTCGCGTTTGGCGGTGTGGGTGGCCCTCGACCAATTGCATAGTAATAAACCAAACTACGGAAATTTGGCGGTGGAGTTGGCAACCGCTGATCCAGCGAGTGTGCCGACGCTGTGGTGGCTGATGCGGCGACATTCCGCGGCGGCGGATGCCCTTGCTGGCCAAGTGCGCGAAATGCTTAATTCCGCACAAGAGTTCACGCCCCAGCAGGCAAATTTGCTCGCGCAAGCCGGGTGGTTGGTCGAACAGCCAGCGATACAAAACATCATTGGTCAGAAACTGGGGGACGCTAACATTTCCGAAAGCCAGCAAATCAAGGCTCTGCAGTTGGTGGAGCAAGCGCGGCTGCGCGATCTGCCGCAGGACTGGGTGCCGCTATTTGCCAAATTGTTGACGGGATCGGAAAAGATCCGCGCGGCGGCGATCCAGGCCCTGGCGGCGACATCCCTTTCCGCCGAGCAGCAATCGGAGCTAAAAAATCCGTTACTGGCGCTGGCCAACGATGCCCAGGTGCCAATACCGGTGCGGCTGGGGGCGATGAGCCTGTTTCCCCCCAACGAGGTCTCCGCCACGCCGGAGTTACTGCAAACGATCTGGCAAGCCTACGACGCCCGCGCGGGGCAACCGTTTGATTTTACCCCCCTTGCGCGGTTGAAAATGACCGCTGCGCAGTTACGGGACATCCTGCCTAGAATTGCCAGTTGCGGCCCGCTGGAGATTGAGCCGCTGGTTAGCCTGTATGCCCAGTCGCGGGACGACGCGCTGGCGGCAAAGTTGTTGGATGAACTGGAAAAATCTCCGGCGGCGGCCAACTTGCAGCCAGAAGTGTTGGCGGCGGCGTTACGCAATGTGAGTGAAGAGCTGCGCGCACGCGGGGCGGATATTTTGCGCGGCAAGGCCCAAACCACCGACGAGCAGCGCGCCCGGCTGGAAGAACTATTAGCGCGGCTGCCGAAGGGAAATATTCGCCGGGGGCAGGCGGTATTTGTGAGTTCCCGCGCGGCCTGTCAAGCGTGTCATGCCATTGGCTATGTTGGGGGTAACGTGGGACCGGACCTGAGCGCGATCGGCAAAATTCGCCAGCGGCGCGACCTGCTGGAATCGATATTGTATCCCAGCTCGAGCCTGGTCCGCAGCTACGAGCCGGTCGCCATCACCACCCGCGACGGCCGGACGCATAATGGCGTCATCCGCGGCGAAAACGACCACGAACTGCGCCTGGCAACCGGCCCCAATCAAGAGCTGCGCTTGCCGCGCGACCAAATCGAGGACCGGCAAGAGAGTAAAATCTCGGTCATGCCCGCCGGTCTGGACCAGCAACTGACCGAGCAAGAACTGGCGGACCTGGTGGAGTTTTTGTTGAGTAGGAATTGATACCCATCGCAAGTAATCATAGCGCGGTTTTTGCCTGAATTATCAAGAGTTTACGCAACTCCGTTGGATTAGGAGTTCAACGATTTTGCCCTTTATCCCAGGGTTGTTCGCTGCGCTCCAACCGCTGGGCTATGATGCATTACCGCGTTGCGGTATCCATCTACCACAACGCGGCTATGAAACTCAGCCCTGGGTTGCCGCGCAGCGGCTACCCAGGGGATACCGCAAGCCAAAAAAATCTACCGCAACGCGGTTGCGTCATCCAGAAAAACCGATCTATGCTTGGAGTCTTTACAAAATGCTAGCCATTTTATGAATAGCTAGAAACCGTAAAAAATGGGTGGCGAGAAGAGAAGAGCGGCAAATACCGTAGGCTAGTGCCCAGCGGTTGATCTGCCTAACTCGAATCTTATACTGTGACACAGCACTATGCCCTTACTGAAACAGCAGCGGCATAAACTCCGCCAGGTAATCCCGCCAGACCAGCCAGGTGTGCCCCCCGTCGGTTTCCTGGTACTGGACCTCAAAACCGTGCTTCTTAAAAAGCTCCACTGTTTCCCGCGTGGTTTGCAATAAAAAATCCTCTTTCCCCGTGGCAAACCAGAGCAGTTTGAGACCTTTTTTGCCCGTCTCGCTGGTCAAGGCCGCGTTGTGGGCCATTGCCCAATTTTTGCCCCGTTCGTTCCCTTGTCCTCCCCCGACGCCAAAAATCCCCGAACTAAACACGCCCACGTAGCCGAAATCGTCCAGATTGGCAAACGCGATATCCAGCGACTGCGCGCCCCCCATGGAAAGACCCGCGATGGCGCGGCTGTTGCGGTCCTTGAGCAGGCGATAGCGTTTTTCGGCGGCGGGACGGATTTCGGCCTGAAAATCCTCTAAAAAACCATCCAGTTGTTCATCAAACGAACTGCCGCCAAATTGGAACGGGCCGATATGGCCGTTGGGCATGATCACCACCATCGGTTTGGCCTTGCCCGCGGCGATCAGGTTATCCAGGATGATCCCAGCCCGGCCGACGCTGGACCACGATTGATCCGAATCGGTAGCTCCATGCAGCAGGTATAACACGGGATAAGAGTCGTTGCCCGCCTCGTATCCTGGCGGCGTATAGACATGCATGCGACGCGTGGTTTGCAATTTGCGCGAATGATACAGCACCTGCGCGACCGGGCCATGCGGGACATCGCGCGTGTCAAACAGTTCCTTCCCCGGCACCAGCACCAGACTGTTGGTGTTGCTATTGGACTGGCTGGTGAGGGTGTTGCGTTCGTCCAGGACCGTCATGCCATCCACGGCAAAGCTGTAACGGTAGGCTCCCGCGGGAACGGGGCCGACGGTGGTTTCCCATACGCCGTTCTCTAGCTTCTTCATGATTCCCGTCGTCATAATCTCGGGCAAGTCGCTACTCATGACCCGCACGGCGGAAGCGTTGTCAGCCCGCAGGCGAAACGTGATTTGCCGTTCGGCGGATACGACCGGCCCGGCAATCCGTTGCCGGGGGGCGCCGGGCTGTTGCCCATGTGCCAATCGCCCCTCACCCAGGCTGGACAGCATTGCCAGCATCCAAAAACCAACGGACAAAACGGGGCCAACGGTTGAAAATCGCATGGGCTAATTCGCTTACTTGTAAAAATTGTGGGTGTAAAGTCCGGCGTGGGATTAGTCGCGCGGTGGGGGATAGGAAAATTCTTTCCCCTTCTATTCCGCGGTGTCAGTATAGAATCCCCCCAAGATACTAACAAATACGCAGTGGATAGGATGATAAAAAATCAATTCCCGTATTCGGCACTTGCCGGAAGAACTTTACATCCGCTAAGTTATTAAAATGTTGACGACCGGGGATTGACGGTAAATTTCAGGGAAATTCGACAGTCGTAGGGGGATTATCTTTGATGGCTCAGGCCCAGGTGGGAACGTTTAGCATGCAAACGGCACTCGGCGGTGATGCCGCCGCGGCGACAGATCGCGTTGCTCCCGATTTTTTGCCGTTTCGCCAGCAAATTCAGGCGATTGGGCGGCAGTTTCACTCCCGGGGGTGGTCGCTGGCCACCAGCAGCAACTATAGCGCGGTGGTCGGCCGCGATCCGCTGCGGCTCTTGATCACCGCCAGCGGCAAGCATAAGGGAGAATTGACGCTCGAGGATTTTGTCCTGGTTAATGCGGTGGGCCAAAATGTGGCAGGAACCGCCCGTCCCTCCGCCGAGACGCTGTTACACTGCGTCCTGGCGGAAAAACTGCCCAACGTGGGGGCGGTTTTGCATACTCATTCCGTCTGGGGGACGCTGCTTTCGGATCGGCATTTTCCCGCGGGCCGGCTGGACATTTGCGGATATGAAATGCAAAAGGGATTAGAGGGGGTCACCACGCACGAGCAGCCCATCAGCATTCGCATTTTTGAAAATTCTCAGGATATCCCGGCTTTGGCGGCGCAGTTGGCCGTGGAATTGGCCGCGGGAGAGCCAAGTTTACAATACGGGTTTTTGCTGCGGCGGCATGGGCTGTATACTTGGGGAAAGGATCTGTCCGCCGCCCGCAGACATGTTGAGACACTGGAATTTTTATTTGAAGTCACCGCCCGCGCAGCGGGGATGACGTGTTAATTCAGCTTGGTTGACAGGATGGGTATTATCGGCAGTACTGTGAATTCACCCTACTTCCGGTTTACAGCCGAATGTTTTTGGTACAACGATTTGAATCGGGCCTTTGGCCCTACCAATATTAATTACATAAATTAACCTAGGGCGACGCTGCGATTGCCCTAGGCTGGGATAGGTTGGGCCGTTGGCCCACAAGCAGCACACCGTTGGCATTCAAGTCGATAAGTCAATCGAACAAGACCGTTCCTTGAATTGCACTATCCTCCATTCCTCCAAACTCCATTACTTCATCCTCCACCCATGGCCGCCATCACCATTCCCGCCGAGAACCGTCAGCTTACCGATCCCGCCGAGATGAACGCGTTTTTAGGCCAGTTTGGCATTTGCTATGAACGCTGGCCGCTAGAGGACCGCGTCAGCCCCGACGCCGCCAGCGAAGAGATTCTCGCAGCGTACGAACCAGAGATCCGACAACTGATGGAGCGCGGCGGGTATGTGACCGCCGATGTGGTCAATATCACGCCCGAGACGCCAAATCTGCAGGTTCTGTTGGACAAATTTAACAAGGAACATATCCATACCGAGGACGAAGTTCGGTTTATTCTCAAGGGAAAGGGACTGTTTCATATTCATCCGGCAAATGGGCCGGTGTTTGCCATTACCATTGCCGCGGGGGATATGATTAACGTGCCGCGGGGGACGCAACACTGGTTTGATCTGTGCGAAGAAAAAACGATCCGGGCTATTCGCCTGTTCCAGGATCAAACCGGTTGGACGCCGCACTATATCGAATCCGGCGTCCATGCCAGCTATGCCCCGCTCTGCTGGGGGCCAAATTACCTGCCCCCAGCGGGCATCCGGATGGACGCGATCAGAACAGACACTGTGCGCGTGTAGTGCCAACCCGATGGCGGGAGCAAGAATTCCTTTTGCCCCCTGACGGTGATTTCCTTAGCCGCTAAGTCAATTAGCCGAAGTGTCAGATCGCCACTGCGATACAAAGGACGCGGAGGAATTCCTTGAGAAGAGTAGTAAAGTTGCGCAGCTAACGCCGCAAATGAGATTTGAAATTTCCAGATTTGAAATTTGAAATCCAAAGATCTGAGATTTGAAAATTTGAGATTACCCAATCCGTGAAAATCCGTGCTCATTCGTGGCTAACTCCCTTGTTAGGCCACGGATTTTTTTTAAGCCACAGATTTTCACCGATAAACACGGATGGATTCTATGAGTGATGTCGCTTAAAACCGCGGTGGCATAATAATTCCCCCGTGGCATACTTCCGTGGGATTTTTTATAATCTCGGCATGCTCCCACTCACCCCCCGCTTTGCCGAATCCCTCTCCTATGCCGCGCAATTGCACGCGTCGCAGTATCGCAAGGGGACGCGTATCCCCTACGTTTCGCATTTGCTAGCCGTGACCGCCATTGTCCTGGAATATGGCGGGGACGAGGATCAGGCCATTGCCGCGATCCTGCACGATGCCGTTGAGGATCAGGGTGGGGCCAACACCGCCGCAGAAATCGGCCAAAAGTATGGGCCAGAGGTGCTTTCGCTGGTGCTGGCTTGCACGGACACTGATCAATCGCCCAAGCCCCCCTGGCAAGCGCGAAAGCAACACTACATCGACCATCTGGCCCAGGCTCCGGAGCGGGCGTTTCTGATCAGCGGGGCTGATAAATTGCACAATTTGCGTTCGATCCTGCGGGATTACTTGCGCGATGGCGAACAAATCTGGGCCCGGTTTGGCGGCGGAAAGGAAGGCTCGCTGTGGTATTATCGCGAGTTGACGCGGCTTTTTGTCAATCGCCTTCCCGAGACACTCTATGCCGAGTTGCAACAGACGCTGCATGATCTGGAAGAAGCGATCCGCATCGTCGAGACCACGGATTTTCCCAATCCCCAGCGACAACCCGCGCAACAGCAAAATACCGCACAGCGCTTACCCCTGGCCCAACAACAGGCCCAACAACAGTGAGGGATCTCTTCTCCGCGCTCATGTGTCGTTTTGATGACAGTCGCTCGCTTGCTGTTGCGGGTTTGTTATCTTGATAAGTAACAATGCCGTCCCTTTGACGGCGTCTTATTTCTGCTCGAATTATCATGCGGGTACAACTGTTAGGCACCGCGGGCTATCACCCCAACGAAACGCGACAAACATCCTGCCTGTTTTTGCCAGAGGTGGGGGTGGTGTTGGACGCGGGGACGGGCTTATTTCGGCTGCGGGAAAAGCTATCCACTGAGTCGCTGGATATCTTTTTGACACACGTCCATTTGGATCACGTGGTCGGCTTGACGTATTTGTTTGACGTGCTGGTGGAACGGCCTCTGGCCCGGGTAACGGTGCATGCCGCAGTGGAAAAGCTGGCGGCGATACAGTCGCACCTGCTGAGCGAGCATTTATTTCCCGTCGCGTTGCCGTGCGACTACGCCCCGCTCACGGGGCCGGTTACCTTAAAAGGGGATGGCATATTACGCGCGTTTCCGCTAATTCATCCGGGGGGCAGCTTGGGGTTTCGGCTGGATTGGCCGGGGCATAGTTTGGCGTATATCACCGACACCACGGCCGACCCGGCCGCGGATTATGTACGTGAAATTGACGGGGTCGATTTGCTATTACACGAATGCAACTTCGCGGATGGCTTTGAACAGCAGGCGCGGTTGACGGGCCATAGCACGCTTTCGTCAGTGGCACGGGTGGCGGCGGCGGCAAATGTCAGCCGTTGCGTGCTCGTGCATCTCAATCCGCTGGATCATCCAGCGGGAAGGCTGGATCTGGACGCGGCTCGGCGAATTTTTCCCGCGTTATCCATTGGCACTGATGGGCAGGAAGTGGAATTTTAGGGGGTGTGATTGGTGTTGGTATAGCTCTTTTGATGATTACGGGTCAAAGCCGTCTGATTCTTTGCCAGCCAAAGGTGTTGAACGCCTGTGGCCCAGGAATTATGAACTAACGAAAAATCTTTATACTCTGTAGAAGTTATCCGTATCCATCTGTGAAAATCAGTGGCTAAAAAATTCAATCTAACCACGGATGAACACGGATTTTCGTGATAAGGGCTTTGCCCGTAGCCCAAGGGACTGTATGGCCATGGGGGTCGGTAGTCTGACGCGGTGAGAGCGTGTTTGGCTAAGAAGTTTGTACGCGGAAGACTCTGGACCCCCTACGCTTTGTCATAAACATTCGCATTCTTGCTAGCAGACTAATCGGCACCGGTCTTGTGGCAAAATTGGTTACTGGCTACGCTTGCACGCCCGATTTTTGCGGCCCTACTGAGTTTCTGCGCACTTTACCAATCCGCGAATACCTTGCGCGACCGGTACACTCGCCTTGCCCAGGATGATTCATGCAAGCCCCACTTTGGCAGTTAATTCCGCGATTTGCCGACATGTTTGCGAACTTCTGCCCGCGACATTTTTGGACGTGGCTGGCGATTAGTCTCATCAGTGGGTGGCTGCCAATTTCTTCCCTGGCAGCGGAGGACCTGCCGCTGTGGATCTGGTCCCCCGCGCAGGACAACGAAATCCCGGCGGGAACGTGCTATTTTCGCAAGACTTTTGAGCTGGCTCAACCCGAAAGCGCGGATATTCAAATTACGGCGGATAATGCCTATGAACTGTTTGTCAACGGCCGCTCCGTGGGCAAAGGGGACAAATGGCAACTGCTGGATACGTATGACATTTCCAAATATTTGATCAAAGGGCGCAACTGCGTGGCGGTCAAAGTGGAGAACACCGACACGCCCTCGGCCGGACTGGTCGCGCAAGTGCTCGTGAAGGAAGTGGGTGGAACCTTTGTCGCGTATGCTAGCGATAAAACCTGGAAAACCTCGTTAAAGGAACAGGCCCAGTGGCAAAAAATTTTTACCGAGGATCGCGAATGGCTCCCCGCGCGCGAGCTAGGCCAGTTTGGCAAGACCAAGCCTTGGTTTGACGAGGTGCAACTGGCGGGTGGGGGCTTGGCCAGCCGCTTTCGCACACAACCGGACTTTGCTGTCGAACAAATCCTGGCGGCGGAGCAGACCGGCTCGGTCATCACGCTGGCGTTTAACGAATTTGGCGAAATCCTCGTTAGCCGCGAAGGGGGAGGCCTGTTGATCGTGCGGGATAATGACCAGGATGGACGCCCGGAAACCGCAAAGAGCTACTGCGATCAAGTGCAAAATTGCCAGGGGATCTTGCCGCTCAATGGCCAAGTTTATGTGATCGGCGGCGGGAGCGACGGGCCGGGCCTGTACCGTTTGACGGACGCCGACACCGATGGTCAGGCCGAAAAAGCCGACCTCTTACTCAAGTTCAAAGGGGAAATGGGGGAGCATGGGCCGCACGCCCTGACGCTGGGGCCGGATGGGCTGATTTATATCATGGTGGGGAATCATAGCTCGGCGGAAAAAGCGGTCGAACCAGGCAGCCCCTACCGACACTTCTATGAAGGGGACTTGCTACCCAAGTATGAGGACCCGCGCGGACATGGCGTGGGGATCAAGGCTCCTGGCGGTCATGTGCTGCGGACCGACACCGAGGCAAGTTTTTTAGAGATGTACGCCGGCGGTTTTCGCAATGCTTATGATCTCGCTTTTTTGCGCAATGGCGATCTGTTGACCTATGATAGCGACATGGAATGGGACACTGGCACTCCCTGGTATCGGCCCACGCGGGTGCTGCAGGTTGTCCCTGGCGGCGAATATGGCTGGCGGAGCGGTTGGTCGGTCTGGCCCGAATACCAGTATGACTCCTTGCCCGCCGTGGCGGAGACCGGTCGCGGGTCCCCCACGGGGATGACCGTGTATGAACACCACATGTATCCCCGCCGCTATCATAACGCGGTCTTTTTAGGGGATTGGGCGCGGGGGCGGATTGTCTGCCTGCGGCTCAAACCACACAACGGCAGTTATACAATTGAGGGAGAAACCTTTGTCGAAGGGCGCCCGCTAAACATCACCGACGTGGCTGTGGGACCGGACGGCTGGCTGTACTTTAGCACGGGGGGCCGCGCGACCGATGGGGGCGTCTATCGCGTGGTGTGGCAAGGTAAGGTCCCCCCCTCTGTTACCGACCTGGGAACCGGTCTGACCGCGGCCCTGCGCCAACCGCAACTCTCCAGTGCCTATGCCCGCCAGCAATGTGCGCTCATCCAACAACAGTTGGGCGAGGAATGGAACGCCAAACTGCCGGCGCTGGCGGGGAACGCCGCGGCTAAAGTGGATGATCGGCTGCGCGCGCTCGAGCTTATGCAACTGCTGGGGCCGTTTCCCACGCCCGATTTGCTAGCCAAATTAACGGATGATTCCAGTGAGCGGATACGGGCAAAAACCGCCTTTTTACTGGGGATTCACGCCGATGAAACGCTCTTGCCGCGCTTGTTAAAGCTGTTGCGCGATAGCGATCCCGTGGTGCAGCGCACCGCCTGCGAGGCGCTCCTGCGCAGCGAAGCCCGTGTGCCCGCCAAGGAACTGATTCCCCTGCTCAATTCATCCGTGCCGCAAGTTGCCTGGCAGGCGACGCGCCTGCTAGAGTCCCTGCCGCCGGAGCAATGGCGGGGAGCGATCATGGAACACGCCACGCCGCGCGTTTACCTGCAGGGGGCTTTGGCCCTGGTTCGTGGGCATGCCAACCCGGCAAATTGCCAGGCGATCCTAGAAAAGAACTTAACGCTATTGCAAGGCTACCTGAGCGACGCGGACTTTTTAGCCTTGCTGCGGTTGACAGAGTTGGCCTTGATTCATGGAAAATTATCCGGCGAAACTCTCCCCGGTTTGCGCATTAAACTGGCGGATGAGTATCCGACCAAGGACGCGCGCATGAACCGGGAACTGGTGCGGTTGCTGGCGTTTCTGCGCGAACCGCGGGCCACAGAACTCTTTTTAGATCAGCTTCGCGGAGCTGCCCCCGCCGAGGAGAAACTGCATTTGGCCCTACATGCCCGTTTTCTCACCGAATGGACCACCAGCCAAAAACTAGAACTGCTGGCTTATTTGGAATACGCCCG
Organism: Pirellulales bacterium; assembly: GCA_033762255.1. NCBI lineage: Bacteria > Pseudomonadati > Planctomycetota > Planctomycetia > Pirellulales > Pirellulales bacterium. Next base: position 50,194 of record JANRLT010000009.1, read on the forward strand.
CACCCTCGAAGGGGGGCATAGTTATGCAGGATATATCGAAAATGTGTCGCGGGATTTCTTTTTGAATCTGACGGCCGCCGAAAGGACGATGCTTTTGCGGGATGGAACCAAGTGGCCCGCCAGCGCGCTGTCGGTCCTGGCAAAACTTCCCCCCCAGCCAACTCCGGAGACCATCGAGCAAATCATCGCCTTGGATCGCCGCCTCCCAAGCGTGACGGGTGAAGCAGCCAAAAAACTGGCCGTCGGCATCGTAGCGGTCCTGGGCCGTAGCGGTGACGCCGTTTCGCAAGAATACTTGCGGGAAGTTTACCAGCGGGACCCCGGCCGTCGCGGCTACATCGCCATGGCCCTGGCCCAACAACCCGCCGGCAAAAATTGGCCCATTTTGGTGCAATCCTTGACGGTCGTGGATGGTATCTTCGCCCAAGAGGTCTTGGCTAAACTGGCCACGGTCAGCCAACGGCCCGATCAGCCCGAGGCCCTGCGGCAAGTAATCCTCCGTGGACTAAAGCTGGGCGAGGCGGGGGGCCGTCCGGCGATTCTCCTTTTAGAAAAATGGACCGGCGAAAAACTTGGTTCAACCAGCGATAAAGTCCTGCCCACGCTAGCGTTATGGCAAGCCTGGTTTAGCAAAAAATACCCCTTGGAGCCACCCCCCACGCTTCCCGTGGTGGACGCGCATGCCCGGTGGACGGCGGAGGAACTGCTCGTGTTTCTCAATAGCGCCGAAGCGGCTGCGGCCGATCCCGCGATCGGCGCTCAGGTGTTCGTCACCGCCAAATGCGCGGCGTGTCATCGGTTTGGAACAGTGGGTGAGGGGATCGGCCCGGATTTGAGTGCGGTGAGCCGCCGCTTTCATAATAAGGAGATCTTGGAATCGATCTTGCATCCATCGCAAGTCATTTCGGACCAATATGCCAGTAAAACGCTGGAATTGACCGATGGGCGGACGGTGGCGGGACTGGTTGCTCCGCAGCCGGATGGTAGTGTCGTGGTGCTCACCAGCCAAGGTGAAAAAGTGACACTAGAAAAAACGCAAATTGCCGAGACCCTACCCAGCCGCGCTTCCGCCATGCCGGAAGGGCTGCTGAATGAATTGTCACTAGAGGAGATTGCGGCGCTCTTTGCCTATTTGCACCAGCCACAGGACCAACTGAGCAGCCGCCGGGGGGTGGCACCGGTAAAGTAGTTGGCGGATGCAAGAGACTGTGTAGCAGAATTCGCCAGAATTCCGACAAACCATGCAGCGGAATTCGCCAGAATTCCGGCCAAGTATCCTAGTAGCGGAATTCACCAGAATTCCGACATATATCCTTTCCAACTAAAATATCTTCGGCTTAGCGTTCTTGCAAAAGCTGTTACTTGGCAACGTTGGAAGTTGGTTGCGGTATCTCCACAATATCCCCGGCCCCTTGCTTAAAGAATAACACCTCGACACGTCGATCATCGGGCGTTTCTTCCTCACCGTACGTGGGATACGCAGCCAAATAGCCATGCTGGCGGGCGTACTCCTGCAGGGCGGGGAGCCGTACGAAAAAATTCTTACGGCGAATCTCGGGATAGTCAGTGGTGTCGATCCGGCGAATTTCGCCCGCGGATAATTTGAGAAATACCGCGCCAAATAGTGTCTGTTGATTCTTGTCCAGTCCTAAATGGTGGTTGGGGATGGCATAGCACGGTTCAGGTTGGCTAAGGCCCCACTTGAGCGCGCGGCGCAAGAACTCGCCGCTATCGTTAATTTCAGCGGTATCAAGTATCGGCGGAAGTTCTCCCAAAGGAATTTCACGAGCCACAGCCGCATCCGCGCGAAAGGCCAAGGCGGTAATGGATTGATCAGTGTCATCGAAGGCCAAATTATAGAGTGGTATGGCAATGGAATATCCTTGCGTTGGAGCCCAATCTGAAACATGTCGACAAAGGTTGGGGTAGTCGAGTTTGGGAAAATCCGTGCGCAACACTGGAGAAAGTTTGTTTAAGTACGGATCAGAAGGAGGCGGAGCCAGGGGAGTGCTGGATTCGCTGGCATGATCCGGTGATCCGATTATCTGTATCGAAGGATTAAGGTCAAACTCCGCAAATTTTTCATTTAATCTTTTAAGGTTTAGTAGGCGGATCGCATTTTCACCATTGAGTAAGATCGCCAATCCCTGGTTATGATTAAAAAAGTCAAGTTGAATTACACTTTTATTAACTGGCAATTTCCAAAGCAGCTCCAGACGATCCCCCGCCACACCAAAAAAGTGGATGAATTTGTCAATCGTTCCCACCGCGATCAGTTGGCCATTACTGGTGCAAGCCACGGATGTAATTTTATCACTGCTAATATCAAGATCGTGGAGAATCCGGCCATCGATCCCATCCACTAATAAAACATGCCCCTTTTGGGTTCCTGCCACCAAACGCCGGTAATCCGGCAACCAACAGAGGGGTTCGATCGTGTCCGCTGCAACAGCGATCGTCCGCTGATGTTGCAGGTTTTCTTTGTTAAATATATGGATCCTCGAGCCGTGGCTGGCCGCAAGTCGGCTTCCCCCAATGCACATTTCATAAATTTCGCCCAAGAACTTGGGCGTGGTTCCGGCAATTGCGGTGGACCATTCACAAATGACCCGGGGACCGTCGGCGGAAATTCTTTGAATCACGTCGGGACGATTGCCATTCTTCCCATCGCGCATCCAGGCCACATAACAACTACCGTCGCTGTCAGCCACAAAAGTGTTAAAATGATTGACGAGAAAATCCAGTGTCCAGGCATGATTTTGATTTGGAAAACGCGAGATGATGCCTTCGCCATACCAGATATCCTCCTGCTTTTGTGGCTGAAATACTCGAACTTTTGTCGCATGAAAACTTGCAGTGCAGAAAATTTCACGTGTTTTTCGCCCGGTTTGCCAATTCCAAGAGCTTAAGACGGAATTTCCGTTGGTTTCACGCGGCGTTCGCAAGGTAATCAATTCTTGGCTGTCCGCCGCAACCGCAAACCGGCAAAGGAATTCCGGTTGATGCGCGAGCGCGTTCCAAGTCAGGTTGTTTTCTATCTGATAGATTTTAGTTTGCCGCTCTTGCGCCAGGGCCAAGCGATTTCCCACCGGGTCAATCGCCGTTTGCAAATGGGCATCGCCGGATAAAAGTATTTGATTGACCATATCTTGGGCGGCCACGTCCCAAATTTTGCACCGCTGGTCACTTGACGAGGAAATGATGAAATTTGAGGAATTCAAATATTTCAGCGATTCAAAGATATGTTCATGTGGTTTTGATCCAGTCGTTAGGTTTCGATCAACGAATGTCCCCAACAGGCCGCGTGTATGCGAGTCATAAACAGGCAGACTCCCGCCGTATCCTAACCCAATAGAGTAAATTTCGCCATTTGGGGGAATCGCGGGATAACTAACGATACGATTTTGTGGAATATAGAGGGTTTCGACCGCCAAGGTGTCGGGATCAACCATATACGCCCCCCGTTCGGTCCCCGCGATCAATTTGCCCCACCCCGGATGCCAGGCCAGCGGCAAGGTTTTGCCTATTAATTCATGACGGGTCAGGGCCGACTGGGTATTGATATCCCAAATGGCCAGTTCCCCGGGTTCGGCACCGCTCAGCAGTCGATCCGAGGACGTTAAAAAAAGCGAGTTTACATTTTGACTATGCGCTAACCAACTTATCCTGGTCGCAGGATATACTGACAAATCCCATACATGAATCTGGCCGCTGCGTGCACCGGCAAATAACCGGTTTTTGACGGAATCAAATAACAGTGACCGAACGCCATCCGGCTTGCCGGAACGAGTTTGAAAATCAAAATCAATCGGAAAAGTGACGTCCCGCTTGGTCGGCGGTTGACTCGTCAGATCCCAAATTTGCACAGTAATTGCCAACCCCACATCCGTATGATTGGGCCCGATGGCCAGTTGATTGCCGTCAGCGCTAAACGCCAAGCTATACGCCACCACCCCCTGGCCCACGGTCGCAATCTCGCGCATATCCGGTCGCAGGGACATTTCCGCAATTATGCTGCGCAGTTCCGTCGCCTTGCGATTGGGTACGTCCAGGTTGGCCGCCGCGTGCAGTTCCTGTTCGACGGGCTGGCTCCAGCCAAAGCTGCGCTCCTGCATTTGTTCCCGCGCCCGGCTAAGGTGAGTGTAATACTCTCCCGCTTTACGGGCCGCCGTTGCGTCATCCAGCCGATCTCGATACCACAGCCAACCCACAGTCGCGACATTGAGCACCAAGAAGGTAATCATGAGCGAAGCGGCCAGGACGGAATTTGCCAGACACCACCGCACCGCTTTTTCCGTCCAAGAGACCGGCCGCGCGGTAATGGGCCGACCCGCCAGATAAGAGTTTAGATCGTCCGCCAGGGCCGCCGCCGTGGCGTACCGTCGCGTGGGCTCGTGTTCCAGGCATTTATGGCAAATCGTTTGCAAATCGCGCGAGACAGCGGGGTTTACCGTGCGCAGTGGTACAGGCTGCCCCTGCAACACCCGTCGGACCGTGTCAGGATCGTTCGCGCCTGCAAACGGGATCTCCCCCGCGCAAAGCTCGTATAACAGCACGCCCAGGGCATAGATATCGCTGGCAATGCCAATCTGGCGTATTTCACCGCGCATCTGTTCGGGTGACATATACGCGGGGGTCCCGAGGATGGTGCCGGTCCGGGTTTTTTGGTCGGCCTCGGTCAATTTGGCCAGGCCAAAGTCGGCCAGTTTGGGGACAAACTTCAAGTCCGTGGCGGGGATAGGGTCAGCCGAAAAACCGGCTGATTCACGATGCGGAGCCAGCAGCACATTGCTGGGTTTAATATCGCGGTGAATCACTCCGCGCACATGGGCGTGTTGGACGCCATCGGCCAGTTGGGCAATGATTTGCGCCGCGACCCGGGGCGAACGATGTCTTTGGGATTTTGACCAATTCACCAGCGATGGCCCGGCTACATATTCGGTAACGATAAAGCAAACCGGCAACGTCAAATCAACTTCGTAGACCGCGACGATGTTCGGGTGCGACAGGCTCCCCGCGGCCTGGGCCTCAAGTTCAAAGCGATTCCTCAGATTTTCATCCAAGAGGCTTTCTAGTCGCGGCACCTTAATTGCCACGTGCCGTTGGATTTGCCGATCTTGGGCCAAATAGACAATCCCATGTCCGCCACGGCCTAATTCTCGTTCTATGACAAATCGGCCTAGCGTGCGAGGTTGGAAACTTAACAAGTCAGGGAGAATGTTTTGCGCGCGGGGGGTGTTCAGAGTTGGCCAGTCAGTCTCTTCCTCTGCAAGATAAGGTTCAGGGGGCGGGGAATTTACTGTCGCGGGGTGCCGCGTGGCCGATTGCCCAGCAGAGAGAGAATTTAAAGCTCGCAAAAGGACCGCGGTATGGGCTAATCGTTGGGCCAGTTCGGGATCGCAAGAGCGAAAGATCTCCTCCTCCGCCTCGGTTTTACCCCGGTGCAGACATTCATCCAGTTCCGCTAGTTTCTGGATGTAAAGATCATCTTTTTCAGGGTTGGTGGGGGCCATGTAGTTTTGCCATCACCTGTTGCAATTTGTTGATTGCCCGCTCCCATAGTTTATGAACCGCATCGGGAGTTTTTTGCATTCTCCTGGCAATATCCGGAAATGGGAGATTTTCATGATAGCGTAAATTTAAGACAAGTTGATAGTCGGAAGGTAAGAGTTGTATGGCCGCGGTGATCGACTGATTCAGTTCGGTGGAAGATAAGATCGCGCTGGGTGACGGGTCGTTGTGAGCTGGTTCGATGCTTTTAACGGTAGAGTCTGGGGAAGTCTCGAGGGTTTGTTCTTGACTAGGATTGCGTTTATGGGTTTGAGTGTACCGCCGACGGGCATTCTGGGCATTGTGCAGGAGGATTTTTTTCAGCCAACTTAAAAGTTCGCCAGGCTCCGACCCTTGAAAGTCAGAAAAGTCAACGTGTGCTTCGATCAGCGTATCTTGCACTAAGTCGGAAGGGGCTACTTTCGCGTTGAGTTCAGGGGGTATTTCATGATTGGCAATCAACCACAAATAGTTTTTTATCTGGTCAAAAAGTTCGTTTTTGGCCCCGAGATCCCCCGCCTGAGCGGCTACAAGTAAAGAACCCAAAGCCGACGTTGAGATGAACCCTGAGTCCGCTTCGTTAGCCGACAAATCATCTCTGCCCATAGGAGATTCACATGGAGTTAAATTCAACTACCGCTTCCCACCCAGATGGGGGGTAGCTCGAATTTTAACTGCGAAATGCCGCGCCAGCTATAAGTTTAAGAAAAATTTGACGCCAGCGATAATACGAGTGTCGGGTGCCTGCCCCAGCACCCGCTCACTCGCGCAATAGATAAATTTACGTGGTAGACTGGCCAAATAACTGGCAAATGTTAGTCTTTGATGAGACAGGTCAAACAGGCTTATAAACTATTTCCTCCACTACTATTAAAGGCACCAAATTTTTCAAAAATGGACGGGAATTCTTTGAAAAAATCCTAAAATTCCCAATTAATTCAAAAACGCACGGTGATAGCTAACACAATCAAAATGTTTTTGCGGTTCTCTGACCGGTTTGTTTGGTAAAGGGCGAAACCTTACGATAAAACCGTAGTAATCTTACCTGATCAATCACTTTATTGATAAAAAACTTATGAAAAGCGCGGGTCTTGCTTGGGCACAAACCGAATCCCTAGCAGCGGAGAAGCTGATCGAACTGGCCTGGCAAGAGGATTTAGCGGGGTTGGCAGATTGCACGACATCCTCCCTCGTAGCGGATAGGACATTGGCCGCTGCCTCTTTTGTCCCGCGGAAGGCGGGAATTCTGGCGGGTTTACCTGTTTTGGCGCAGATTGCCGCCAAATTTGATCCTGCCATCGTTGTTGAGTATCTCGCCCAGGACGGGGAACACATCCCTGCGCAGCGGGCCGTCGCCCGGATGACGGGGCCCGCGCGAAGCTTATTGACCGCGGAACGGACGATGCTGAATTTTTTGTGCCGCCTTAGCGGTATTGCCACATTGACGGGGCAATTTGTCTTGGCGGTTGCCGGGACCCGTGCCCGAATATTAGACACGCGCAAGACGACACCCGGTTGGCGTGCCCTGGAAAAGTACGCTGTCCGTTGTGGCGGCGGACAAAATCACCGGTTCGGTCTGTACGATGCCATTTTAATTAAGGACAATCATCTGGCATTTGGCGCGGAAGCAGCAGCGGCGGAGAAATTTACACCCGCAATGGCGGTGCGTCATGCCAGGGAATATCAGCGGCAGCATCCAGCAAAGTTTGCCATGGAGCCGACTTTGACCATCGAAGTTGACAGTTTGACGCAATTATCAGAGGTCTTGACCGGCGACTTTCCAGCAAATGCAGTTACCGCAGAACGTCTGTTACCTGATAATGTCTTATTGGATAATATGTCTTGCGAGCAGTTACGCGAGGCGGTGCGAATGCGAGATCAGTTGGCACCAGGAGTGCTTTTGGAAGCAAGTGGCGGAGTCAACCTGTACACGGTCGCTGGGATTGCCGCCACCGGGGTGGAACGGATCAGCGTGGGGGCGATCACTCATTCGGCCCCGATCTTGGATTTGGGTTTGGACTGGGAATAGATCGGAACCGTAGTCAAAGGCAGCGTGCCTGGGTAATCTGGCGATGGGAAATGCGGTTTATATCGTGGGAAAATAGCAAATAGTCGGTCTTTAAGGGGTAAAAAGAGGTTTTTAGAGTAATCATTTGACAATTGCACAGGCAATCCTAGGTTTCCTCAGTAGGCCGCCCCTGGGGAGTGGCGACCAAACGAACGCGACGGGGAATCGCTAGGAAGCGTGAGGGGACCCCGTCGCGTTTTTTCTTTTTTTCAGGCGTTTTTGCTGAAATTTGCCCTTTCATTGGCCAACTGCCAATACCGGTTTAACTGTTATACCCGGTCCATCTCTTTGGCTAACTCAGGCCAATAAGAGTCAGAGTTGGCCAAAAAACTCGCTTATCTAAAAAGTTTTTCAGATTTCCCGTCCATTTCCTTGACCCTAAATGCATGCACAATTATCATAAGCGTTAGTATGGGCCGCGTGTAAAAACCTCCCATATTTCCTATTTTGATGCTACTTTGCCTTATTTTTGCAGGAAACGCTCGTGAACTTGTGGTCCAATTTGGCTGCTTTGCGCAAGAACAAAGCCCAGCGGGAATCACAGTTGTCGCGTTTCACTCTCTATGGCGCCTCCCTGATCGTTTGGCGGCCGTGGTAGTCGGGCCAATGGCAACTCATTTGCACTCTGGGGAGTTGTAAAAACCCGCCGCGCAACGACTTGGTTGCGTAGATGGTTAATCTTTGTTATTGCGCGCTTCTGACTCATTGTTGTCAGAGTGGCGTCCTCTTTGGGGACATGGCGGCCACATCAACGTGGGTAGCATTGTGCTGTCTGCCGGGATTGTCCAGTGGCGTGTTTTACGGGAAAAAAACCGCTAACTGTGCATTTTCTAGGCGCACAACTCCATTCTGCGTTGGTTGCCAACCGGACGTTTAGCGTCCGGCGGATCACAGGTCTCGCGTGATTTTCGGCAAAAGTTTTGAAGACTTTTTTTGCCAACAGTTGTTCGTTGGTCCGCCACACGCGAAAGGACATCTCCGATGCTTGCTCCGATTCGACACAAGATTGTGTCCGCCATTTTGCTCCTAGCGGGATTGCTAGGCCTGCCAATGATGGCGTCCGCCACGATGATTAGCTATTCGCTGAATATCGCCGAGGACGCCAAAGTTGCCGCGAACCCCAACGACATGATGGCGCAGATGATGGCTGCCTGGCGGACCCAACAAGAATTATTGGCCGGTCGGGATATGCCCTACATGCATTTGGTGAATACCTCCACCGAGGCCAGCGGCTTAATTACCAGCTTTAAGCTGACGCTCAATCAGCCCAACATGCATAATTTTGACACGGTGTTGATTACCGATCTATCACCGGGAATCACCTACAACATTATCACTCCCGCCGACGGCCAAATGGGTCTCCGGAGCGACGAGATTTTAATCAATTTCACCGGTTTTTCACCGGGAAAATTTGTGCAGTTCAAAACCGATATCGATTGCGATGCGGGGAACGTCAACATGTTTAGCGATTATCGCACTGTGTTGACCAACCTGACCGGTCCCTATGGTGGTGGTGCACCCGGACTGCCTCCCAAGTCGGTCGTGGATGTGCAATTCAGCAGCGTCTTCAATTATCAAATTCCCCCCACGCCCATTCCCGATTTTATCGCGCTCAAGCCCACACAGACCGGTATCGGCTTTCGTTCCGCCTATAGCATGGATTCGGTTGCACCCCTGGTTATGGGCGGATTTGTCCCCGAACCATCGACCTGGGTAATGTACGGTTTATTGGCGATGGCAAGCGTATTAGGCTGGGGCCGGTCGCGCCGCGTAGAAAACGCCTAAAGCCAGCCTCGCATGCCCGACAGGCACCGAGGTAAAAGCAACAAGGGCGGATATCTAAGTGACGGGCCGGAACTTAGAAGCCTCAAATGAGTTGTATAACCCATAGAGCAAATAAAGTGTAGATTTAAGCCGAATGCTAACTCCTCGGCTTTACCAGAGTAGCTAACGCTCGCGGTCCCGCGCGGACGTTAACCTAGCATCATCAGGCTTGCAACCTCCGCAAGCCTGATGATTTTTTTTGCCAGGTGCTTTGGAAATCCCTGGCACACTCCCGGTTGTCCCGCGCGGCGCTGCACAGTCCGCCAGCATTTCCAAAGCGAATTTACCCGACCGCAAATGGTGCCAATTGCGGTCTGGATGGCAAATTAAGTGTTAATAGCCGCAAATTGGTAATAACCTCTTTTATTATTAACGCGGACGAGCGTGGAAATTGCTAGCAATTTCCTGCTTTTTGCGGATCGGCGCAATACTTTTTCCAGTTGACCCCTCGCATGGCGGCCTATTTTGAGTAATTGCGTGGGTTATGCCGGTAATTTTGATAAAAGGGAATGTTCGGTTTTTTAGGCCCGTAACGATTTTTCCCAAATTTGCGATCTTAACGATGCCGATAGAAAATTCTGAGAGGTCGATTTTTAGGCTTGTGCTGAATTTGCCGACTTTTCCGAATACTCTGCCACGCCCAGTCGTAAGAGGAATCGGTTACAAAAATGGATCTGCCATTATCTCGTCTAGGGGGGAATCACATGTCCGCGGTCCGTCACTGGAAGTTGTTAAACAGGTTATTCACCCTGGGATTGGCCCTGGGCGTGACTGCCGCACCCTTATTGGGCGCGGAACATCCACAAGGATCCCAATCCGGGATGAACCACTATCGGCGGGTTACCGCGGAAGTGGCTGGCGAACACCAAACTGCCACTGCGACACCCACTCGTGCCACTCCCCGACGCGCGACCAGCGCCCCGGGCTATCAAGTCGCTCCCGTGGCCTATAACACGGCTTCCGAACGGACCATCCCCGCCCGTGACACGCAAGTCCGCCCCGTGGGCCATCATCATGGTTCATCTGGTGGCTGCACCACGGGAAATTGTGAAACTGGCGATTGTGCCGATGGAAGCTGCACCAGCGCCCCGTGCGATACATGTGATACGGGGGATTGCGGCGAAAGCTGCATTAGCGATTGCCTGACTTGCAATTACTTTGCCCAAAACGGCTGGTACTTTGGCGCGGAATTTCTGTATTTGACCACGAACTATAGCGAACCGGTCGCCGCCGTCGAACGGAGCGTGGTGGTTGATAATAATAATAATTCCACGATTACCGACACCACGCGCAATTATGAATTTGGCTATAGCTCCAACTATCGCGTGAATGGCGGGTATCGCTGGGGTAGCTGCGGAGAGGCGATCAATTTTAGCTTCCTCAATTTTCAAGACGACACCTCGTATAACTCGATCGCCGCGGATCCCAACAATGGCGTTATTATCGCCGGACCGCTGGAAACCAATGCCTCTAACACCGGCGACCGGTTGGTGAGCAACCTCGATCAGCAATTTAACACCTTTGACCTGGATTATTCCAAACGGATTCCCATCTGTACCTGCAACAATGATCCCTGTAGCTGCTGCAAATGCCCCCCGTGGGCATTGACCTGGTCGGCTGGCGTGCGGGTGGGGGATTTGGAACGTCTGGAAACCGTGCGGTTATTTAACGCCGCCGGAACCAACACCGCGATCTCGACCATTGACACCCAATTCGTGGGCGCCGGTCCCAAGATTGGCCTGGAAGGCCGCCGTTTTTTGGGTGAATCGTTCCGCTGGTCGATTTTTGGCAAAAGCAACGTAGCCTTGCTCTTAGGCGATTATGACACCATTCGCACCAAGGTCACCGGCGGCGGCACGGCCACCTCGGTCCAACTGGACAACTATCGCCGCGTCATCCCCATGCTCGATATCGAAGTCGGTTTCTCGCGGCAAATTGGTAAAAAGACCATGTTCACCGCCGGATACTTCTTTCAAGCCTGGTGGGACCTGGGGATGTTTGAATCGATCGAAGGGACCAATTTCGGACCCGAGGATGACTCCAACATCATGGCTTACGACGGTCTGATGCTGCGGGTGGAGCGGGTGTTCTAAATCAGAATGGCCGCACAACCGCCAATGTTGCAATTGAAATCACAAACAGCCCCGCGACTCGCGGGGCTGTTTTGCTTTTTAAGAGGCGCAGAGAAAGAGGTTGGGATCGAGAATGTCGGAGCTGTCGACTGCTGGCAATGCGCGCTAACAATTCAACGGACGGAACGCGCTTGCATAATTTTGCCAGAACTGGCCGGAATTTACGCTTAACAACTTTGAAATTTTATATCGTTGAATGTCAGTTGGGTGGCCCTGGCACAGAAAACCCAGGGACCCCGGCCACTTCCCTACCCCCGACAACGTGGGCCACAACCGTGGTGCCCACGCTTTTTATAACAATTTAGATGAGTGGACGCATTGGCCGACGGGTGCGGCGTTCGGCACGCAGACGGGCACGACGGCGGGTCTCACTGGGTTTTTCGTAGTATTCGCGGCGACGCATTTCTTTTTTAATGCCGCTCCGTTCCACCAGTTTACGAAAACGACGGACGGCTTCTTGGATCGATTCTTTTTCACGCACGTTCAGCTTAACCACAATTGCTCCTTATTTTCGGGGGTAACTGGAAAAAATAGCCTCATTGACGATTAACCAAAAACGAGGCCGTGGAATCTGGTAATATATCGTACTTTTACTATTGTTGTCCAGAGAAATCTTGGCCTGCGGCAGAATTAATCTCCCCGGCAAAATCGCCAGTTTTCCTAGCTTGCCTAACTGGTATTTCGGCAAAAATCAACGGCAAATCCGCTCCGTGTTTCGATGGTAAAGAAGAGTCACCCCAAAAAAAGCCGTGTACAGCTGGGTAAGCCAGATTGTAGAGAAGCTCTCCCAGCCGCAATTTCAACGAATGTGGGCGAATTATGGACATCGAAGCGCCTCTCTCGGCGGCCGCGACTATTTTAGAATTGGAATCCCGCCAGGAAGAGGTTTTACGGTTATTGGGGGATTTGGAAGCCAAATTGGAGCAAACTTTGAGGGATAGCCAATTACAGGTGGCTCCCGCCACGATTCTTCGTCCCGCGGCCTAATGCTGGCGGTTTGCCAAGAAATTTGGGGTTTATGAGAATTTGTTTTTTGCCCTCCCGTCTCCGCGTTTGATGGTCCAGAAGGGTTAACCGCCCCTTAAACTCTGCGCAAAGCAGCGCGTAGCTATCGACCGGGAACGCCGTGCGCCCCCGATGGCCCCCCCTGGGGTTGAAAATCTAGATCCTGTTTGCTTGACCTTTGCCCTATCGACCATCAGACTGGCAGTGCCGTATCGAGCTGTCTGGGGCTGGCGTTTCCGGTTGTTTTTGTTGTCAAGGGATCGTATCAATGGGTGCTTCAACGTGGAAATTTGGGGGATACTGTCTGGCCGCGCGACTGGTGGCGCTTTGTTTATTCATCGGACCCGATGCGAGTTATGCCGAAAACTGGCCCCAGTGGCGCGGTCTGTCCAATAACGGCCTTAGCTCTGCGAAAAATTTGCCTGACACATGGGATCAAGAGACTAATTTGGCGTGGCGGTTGCCGCTGCCGGGGGCCGCGGGGGCGACACCGGTAATCTGGAAGGACAAAATCTTTTTGACGTCCTCGGCTGAGCAGGATTTGGTGCTCATTTGTATTTCCACGCAGGGAAAAGAACTGTGGCGGCGAACCGTGGCCAGTGGAAACCGCCCCGTCCACGGCAGCGATCAAACCGGCGAGGGTAACTCCGCCTCCCCCTCCCCCACGACGGATGGAAAATACGTCTGGGCGATGATGGGGACCGGAAAATTGGCGTGTTTTGACTTTGATGGGGAGGAAATCTGGAAGCTGGATTTGCAGGAAAAGTACGGCAAATTCCAAATTCAGTTTGGCATGGCCAGCACACCGGCGCTAGACGGGGACACGCTGTATGTGCAACTGCTGCACAACGCCGGAGCGGTGGTGGCGGCGCTGGACAAAGCGACCGGCCAGGAAAAATGGCGGATTGACCGTAAGAGCGACGCTATCGAGGAATGCAAGGATTCTTATGCCTCGCCGATTGTCTATCGGGATGCGGAGCAGGCGTTTTTAATCACACATGGCGCGGACTACACGATTGGCCATGATTTGACTGATGGAACGGAATTATGGCGGCTGGGGGGACTCAATGGCGCGGGGCAACAATACAATCCCACGCTACGGTTTGTGGCCTCGCCGGTTGCCGTGCCGGGGTTGATTGTGGTCCCCTCGGCAAAAAATGGCCCGGTGGTTGCCCTGCGGCCCAAGAAAGCGGGTGATTTAACGAATGACTTTTTGTGGAAGATGCCCCGCAACACGCCGGATGTCCCATCCCCGTTAATTCATGACGGCTTGGTCTATCTGTGCCGCGAACAGGGGACGTTGATTGTATTGGACGCCGAATCGGGGGAAAAATTGTATGAAGAGCGAATTCACGAGTTCAACCACCGCGCTTCGCCAGTGGCCGCCGATGGCAAATTGTATTTGAGCGGACGGGATGGGACGGTCAACGTGATCAAACTAGGCCGTACCTACCAACGCCTGGCGACTAACAAATTTGACGAGCCGCTGGCGGCCTCGCCGGCGATTGCGGATGGCGTGATTTATTTTCGCACATTCAAGGCGCTGTACGCGGTACGTTCGCGGGAGTAAGTTGGTTGCCGGAATCAAAGTTGTCAAAGCTGCGTTATGAGGATGAATCGGGCCTTTGGCCCACAAAGGAACAAATCACGTTGCCCGCACGCGTTTCAACACTTTTCCCAAACACGAACAGTTGATCAACAATGACGCGCCTGGATTTGGATTCCCTATTGGAAAAAGAACTGGATCGGGATGAGCGGCTGGTCTGGTCCGATCAGCCGATACCCAGTCGCTATGCCCGGGGAGTGGGTTTCATCTGGCTGTTTGCGATTCCCTGGACGGCGTTCGCGGTCTTTTGGACGGGAGGGGCATTGTGGATGGGGGGGCAGATGCAGAATGATGACGGGTTCTTTGGTCTCGTGCGGTTTGTCTTTCCCCTGTTTGGCCTGCCATTTATTCTCGTCGGGTTGGGGATGCTTTCCGCTCCTTATTGGGTGCGCCAGCATGCCCGGCAGACTATTTATGGCATTACCGACCGCCGCGCGATCGTGCTTTCTAAAAATTGGTTGATGGGGCTAAAAGTTCGCTCATTCCGCCCAGCGGAATTAAAAAATATCGAACGGCAAGAATTTGACGATGGCAGCGGCACGATTACGTTTTATACGCGCGCGTGGCGGGATAGCGACGGCGACCACCGGACCGACAGCTTGGGCTTTACAGCCATCCCGAATGTGCGCCAGGTGGAGGAGCTCTTGCGGGCGATGGTCGCCACACACGAGAATGCCGCAAGCGAATAAAGAATGCAGCAAGCCACAGAAACCACAGAGGAATTCACAGAGATGTAAAGTGTGAATATCCGTGCAAATCGGTGTACATCCGTGGCTGAATGAATAAGCGGCAGATTGTATTATTTAGCCACGGATTGTCACGGACGGAACAGGGATGATTTTCACATACATAACATAGATATCATCTACCTACTCTGTGAATTCCTCGGCGCACTCCGTGCCTCAGTGGCTCGGGCCCTGATAATCGTGACTTCTCCTTTCGCCGCGAGCATCCGCGTCCTATAGCATTTTCTTTGGCTTCGGCGACGGAGTCGCCACCTACAACCGATAAATCTTCAGCTTTGTTAGGGTTTTGTTTAATCCGCCGCCACTTCCGCGTCAATTTGCAGTTGCTGAAATGCCGTCGTAGGTTAAAATTAGAGTGGATTCTTTGTTAGTTACCTGAACGCCTATTTTTACATAGATATCTCCCATGCGCTCCATCCCGCTCCGCTGTCCACGGCAGGCTCCGGCCGCGCGGGTCACCCACCCCCCGGATTGCCTTTAAGAACCTGCCCCCTTTGTCAACGATGCAATTTGCGAACTTCGCAGTGTTCGCAAAACCTGTAAAGTTGCTACCAGGGTGGGGTGTGTCGGCGGTATGCCGCCGAAATCAGCAGTAGTAGCTTGAGGCGATCTGTCAGAGTTGCGGTTAGCAAGGCTCAGTTCCCGCTGGCCACGCCGCAACCCGCTGGCAACCCGGCTGTCTGGGAACTTGGTCTCCCCGACAAGCGGCCAACCAGTCCCGGCGTTTTCCCCTTTACACTATTTTCGCGCATCAGGTCTTTTCCGTGACCCTGGTCCGCAGCCTTTACTCAGCTTAATCTTCATGCAACGTAACGATATTCGCAATTTGGCCATCATCGCCCACGTCGATCATGGCAAGACGTCGCTGGTGGACTGTTTTCTGAAGCAGAGCGGGGAGTTTCGCGCTAGCCAACTCCAGGGGGAACAGATTTTGGACTCCAATGATTTGGAGCGGGAGCGGGGGATCACGATTTTGGCCAAGAACATCGCCTTTCATTACAAAGGGGTCAAAATCAACCTGATTGACACTCCAGGGCACGCCGACTTTGGCGGCGAGGTGGAACGGGTGCTGCGGATGGCGGACGGGGCGTTGGTATTGGTCGACGCCGCCGAGGGGCCGATGCCGCAGACGCGATTTGTGCTTAGCAAGGCGCTGGAATGCGGGCTCAAGCCGATTGTGGTGATCAATAAAATCGACCGTTCCGACGCTCGCCCCGAGGAAGTCCTGGACGAAGTCTACGAGCTGTTCTTTGAATTGGGAGCGGAGCACGCGCTCGATGATTTTCCCTACATTTACTCAACCTCGCGCTTGGGCTATGCTACGACCGATTACAAAGTCCCCGGCACCAACATGGAGCCGCTGTTGGATCTGATGCTGGCCAATGTTCCCGGTCCCGATGTCGAGCCAGACGCCCCGCTGCAACTGCTGGTGACCACGCTAGATTGGTCGGACTTTGTGGGGCGGATCGGCGTGGGACGGGTGCAGGCCGGCACACTGAAAAAAGGGCAGCAAGTGGCCCTCTTGCAGGCGGAACGCCGCGTGAACGCCCGGATCACCGGGCTATATCTGTTTGACAAGCTGGGCAAGGTGGAGGTGGAAGAAGCGACGGCGGGGGACATTGCCGCTATCGTGGGTCTGGAAAAAATCGAGATTGGCGACACGGTGGCGGATTTTGCCAATCCCGTGGCGCTCCCCCGGCTAACCGTGGATGAACCGACGCTGCAAATGGTGTTTGCCATCAATAGTTCGCCATTTGCCGGTCGATCGGGCAAGTACGTGACGACGCGGAATTTACGGGACCGATTGTATAAGGAACTGGAAAAAAACGTCGCCCTGCGGGTGGAGCCGCAGGAAGGGACCGACGCATTTTTGGTCTCGGGACGGGGGTTATTGCATCTGAGCGTGCTGATCGAAACCATGCGCCGCGAGGGATACGAATTATCCGTGGGCAAGCCGCGGGTAATTTTGCACGACGTCGCTGGCGAAAAGCACGAGCCGTATGAATCGCTGGTGGTCGAGGTTCCCACCGACCGCATGGGCCCTGTGATGGAAATGGTCGGCGCCCGCCGCGGCAAGACGATTGAAATACACAGCCGGGGCGAATACTCGCATTTGTTGTTCTCCATTCCCGCGCGGGGACTGATCGGCCTGCGGACGCGGTTGCTCAACGCCACGCAAGGGACCGCGATCATTCACCATCGATTTGAAAAGTATCTACCGCTCGAAGGAGAAATCGCCGGCCGTAATAACGGCGTGCTGGTATCCATGTGCGGGGGCAAGGCGGTCGCCTTTGGCCTGGATGGACTGCAAGAGCGGGCGGAGTTGTTTATCGGCCCCGGAGAGGAAGTGTACGAAGGGATGATCGTCGGCGAAAACAGCCGCGAAGGGGACATGACGGTCAACCCGACCAAGGAAAAGAAACTGACCAACATGCGGGCGTCGGGGTCGGACCGCAACATCATCCTCAAGCCGCCGCGCGAAATGTCGCTAGAAATCGCCCTGGAATACATCGAGGATGACGAACTGGTCGAGGTCACGCCGGACAAGATTCGCCTGCGCAAGATTTTGCTGCAGGAACATGAACGCCGCAAGGAAGATCGCCGCAAAGAAGCGCTGATTGGGTCGTGATTTGTATGAGACGACGCGGCAGTTTGTAGGAGGCGACTCTGTCGCCGAAATGTAGTAGACGACTCTTTATATTGTAGGAGGCGACTCCTTCGCCGAAGGAAATTCAATACGACGCTGATGCTCGCGGAGAAATGCGGAGTCACGCGGATCAGAGCCAGAGTCAAAACCACCGAAGCTTTCATATGTGAAAATTATCCGTGTTCCGTCCGTGACAATCCGTGGCTAAAAAATGCGCTACAAATACAATTAGCCACGGATGAACACGGATTTTCACGGATACGCGGACATCCCATCTCTGTGAATTCCTCTGTGGTTTCTCCGCCTCTGTGGCTTAATCTACTACGCAGTGGCTTAGTCAACTTTTTTAAATTCTTGCTAGCAGGCAAATGTCTCTTGTATTGTAATTTCCCAGTTGTTACTCTCAGTCGATTTTCTCGCGGTGGCTACCTGCTTGGGCGTTGATTTGCCAAGAAATTACATAAAGAACGGAGTTCCTTCGATGTTCCAGATATTATTTTTTCAGCCAGGGAACGCCGCGCGAATTCGTAAACCGTATTTTGACGCAAGCTATGCTCTCCTGGTACTCCTGTGCCTGGTGATCACCAGCGGCTGCAACTGGGTGGCCCAAAATAATAACCTGAACGGCGTGGCCAGCTACCGGCGGGGAGATTTGCAGGCCGCCGACCAGGCATTTCGCCAGGCGTTGCAAAATGATCCCAACAACGCCGAAGCCTACTATAATTTGGGTTCGCTGTACCACCACATTGCCAAAACCTCGCAGCGGCCCGTCGATTGGCAGCAAGCGGAAAGTTTTTACCAGCAGGCCCTGGCCAAAAATCCACAGTTGTCCGATGCTTACAACGGTTTGAGCACGCTCTTGACGGAGGAACGCCGCGGGCCAGAAGCGGTGGCCCTACTGGAAAATTGGGCCCGCCAAAATCCCCAGTCCGCCGAACCGCTGGTGGCGCTGTCGCAACTGAGCGCCAAGCTAGAGGATCCCGCCCGAGCGCAGCAGTATTTGTATGACGCGATTCGCCTGGAACCAACCAACGCCCAGGCGTTGGCCGCGCTGGGGAAGATGCGTGAGGATGCGGGACAGATTGAGCAGGCCCTGGCCAACTATCAACGGGCCTTGCAGCAGGATTTTAACCAACCCGCGGTGCAGGAACGCCTGGCGGCGCTGCAGCGGCAATATTTGCCCCCTCCCGCGACATCTCCTACGCCACAACCCATGGGCACGGGTCAGGCGGTTCCGCCCACGGGGACTCTCCCTTATAATCCAGCCAGCCAGCCCAATCCCGCCACCGTGCCCAATCTTGGCCCGAATAGCGGTCGCTTGGCCACCCAGCCCAGCTACCCCAGTCCGGGAGCATTTGGGATCCAGTAGATTTCTGTTGGCCATTCATGATCCACCAACTGCGTGATAGCGGTGGCTCGTGATCCGCCAAAAATTGGGTATGTTAATATTGGCGGAACTACGACTGCAGAACTAGTTCCGCCCTACAACTCCGGAACCAGTACCGCCCTACAAAGATAACGAAAATGTTAATATTGGCGGAACCCGTTCCGCCCTACACTCAGTTCCGCCTTCGATTCCCCATGCCCGACATTCTTCGACAGGAAATCGCCGCCGCCGCCCATACGCTGATTGTCAAGGTCGGCACCCGCGTTCTCACCGGCCCCGACGGCCTGCTAAGCCAGGAGCGGATTGCCACGCTGGCGGAGGAAATCCACGAAGTCCTGCAAACCGGGCGCAAGCTGGTCCTGGTCAGTTCCGGCGCGGTCGGGGCGGGGATGGGCCAACTGGGGTTGCGGCAACGGCCCACTGATCTGGCCCAATTGCAGGCGGTGGCGGCGGTTGGCCAGACGTACCTGGTGCAAACGTATGACCGGGAATTTCGGCGGCATGGGCGGCATGCGGCGCAGATTTTGTTAATTGCCGACGACTTGGACCATCGGACCCGATATTTGAATATCCGCAACACGATTTTGCGGTTGCTCGACCTGAACGCCGTGCCGATAGTGAACGAAAATGACACCGTCAGTGTGGAGGAACTCCGTACAACCTTTGGCGATAACGACCGACTGGCGGCCATGTTGACCAATCTGATCCGCGCGCCGTTGATGGTGCTGCTATCGGATGTGCAGGGGCTATATAACGGCGACCCGGCCGATCCCGCCAGCAGCGTCATTCCCGTGGTGCCAAAGCTGGACGATTCCGTCTGGGGATTGGTACGGGACAAGGCCACCGGCCTGAGCAAGGGGGGCATGGCCAGCAAGCTGAACGCCGCGCGGATCGCCACCACCGCCGGCGAAAATGTGATAATCACTAGCGGCAAACAACCGGGCGCGTTGCGCAAAATTTTAGCGGGCGAATCGGTGGGAACGCTATTTCTGGCTCAAGGGGGGACCATTCCCGCCTGGAAACGGTGGATTGGCTTTACCGCGCAAACACGCGGCACGTTGATCCTGGATCCCGGCGCGCGAAAGGCGATCGAGCGTGATGGGCGGAGCCTACTGGCGATTGGCATCCGCGAAGTGCGGGGAGAATTTAAAAAGGGGGATGTGGTATCCCTGCGGGATGAATCCCAGCAAGAATTTGCCCGGGGATTATGCAATTATTCGCACGAGGATGTGCAAAAAATCCGCGGCCTGCGGACGGAACAAATCGCAATGGCCCTGGGGTATCATCCCTATGATGAAGTCATTCACCGGGATAACCTGGCGGTGACGAGCGGGTAGAAATGAAAGTTTAGAGCCAGCGAAGTTTAGTGCGGCGTGTTTGAAAATTGAAAGCGGATCGATACGGAGTTTAGCACGGCGTGTTTGGAGTTTGAGAGCTGATCGATCTAGAGTTTATAGCGCGGAGAGACTGAGAGCCGCATGGAGGAGCATGGAGAAGAGGAGCTATGCGACTAAAAATCGCAAATCTCAAATTTCAGAATCTCAAATTTGAAATTCTGAAATTTGAAATCTCAGATCTCTGATCCGCGAACTCAGCGCCTCTGAGGCTTAGCACAAACTGCAATTTGTAATTTCAGATCTCAGATTTGAAACCTGAAATTTGAAACTTGCGATCCCCCCTACTTCTTGCCCAACTGCGGCGCGTCGATCACATAAGGATTGACCACCACCTGTACCCGGCTGGGAAGTTCCATCCCCGTATTGCGGAACGAGCTTTCATCCGCAGGTGTCGGCACGGCTGGCTGGGTGGGAGCCGGCAAAATTTTGACGCCGTTTTTGCCGTTTTGCGGGGCGACATGCGGGTTGACCACGGTCGCCGCCTCGCTAATCTCAATTTCCGGGGTCATCGTCCCCGCGGGATAGGCAAACGGGCTCCAGCCATAGGTCCGGGGGACCGGGTAGCTGTAGTAAACCGGCGGATAAAGCGAGAAATAGGGGGGACGCTCGTCGGCAATGTACAGGTTATAGCCTAGTCCCCCCCAAAAGTTGCCACAAGGAAATTGGGCGTTGGCGGGGGCCGCCCAATTGGACTGGAGAGCCAAAATTAGGGCGAATACTGCCAAAATGCGATAAATCATGGTAACACCTGCCAACAAAAAGGGGGCTAAAAGCTGCCGCGGAGACAATCCTGGTTTAGAAGGGAGGATTGTCCCCAACTTGCCAATAAAACAGCCTCTACTTTTTACCCTAATTACGCGTTTGCCCATTTTCCAAACATTTTTGCGGAAAAATCAAAAAATTGCGGGTTTCGGTGGGACAGCCTTAGCGCGGCGAACAACCTAATTATCCAGTCCGGCGGACTGGACCTACGATCTGCCTTCTTTTCCGTTGTTTTGCTTGTGGCCTAATTATCCAGTCCGGCGGACTGGACCTACGATCTGTCTTCTTTTCCGTTGTTTTGCGTGTGGCCTAATTATCCAGTCCGGTGGACTGGACCTGCGATTACGCCGGGTAAAAAAGAAATCTTGCCAAACGTTTGCTTTGGCACTCATGAAATCGTAATAATTGCGATTGCTGGGTCGTCGCGATGGTGGGGGGGATAATTCGCGGGTTGACCTGGCACCCCCTCTTTTCTTTGCATGGATTCGTTTTTCTACTTGCCCAGGAGCACGTGGTTATGCCCAAACTTGAAATGAGCAACATCCGCAACATTGCCTTATGCGGCCACGGTCACTCTGGCAAAAGCACGCTGGCCGATAAGCTGCTGGTGGTCACCGGAGCGATCAACAAGGCCGCCAGCGTGGACGACGGCACCAGCATTTGTGACTTTGACGCCATCGAAAAGGAGCATCATTACAGCATCGAATCGCACATCGTGCATTTTGACTATCAGGGCGTGCGGTTTAATGTCATCGACACGCCGGGCTATCCGGATTTTATCGGGCAGACCATCGCCGCCCTGCATGCGGTCGAAACGGCGATCATTGTCATTAACGCCCATGCGGGGATCGAAGTGAACACCCGCCGGGTCTTTGCGGAAGCGGGCAAAATTGGCCTGGGCCGCATTATCCTCATTGATAAGATGGATGCCGACAACGTCGACTTTGAACGGCTGGTCGCCGAGATTCAGGATGTCTTTGGCAAACAGTGCCTGCCGCTGGAAGTGCCAGTCGGCCAGGGGCAGGGTTTTAAGGGGGTCATTGACACGCTGCATCCCCCGGCCAATAGCGCGGGGGCGATTGTCGATCCCAACAGCATCAACACGCCCCTGATCGAAACGATCATCGAAGTCGATGAGGAAACCACGGCGCATTACTTTGACGGCATTCCTCCGACCGATGAGGAACTGTCGCGCGACATCCTGCAATCCATCCGCGAAGGGCACCTGATACCCATCCTAGAGGTTTCCGGCAAGACCGGCGTGGGCGTGCAAGAACTTTTGGACGAGCTGCTGTTATGCACGCTGCCGCCGGACGCCATTCCCCGCACCGCGCTCGATGAAAATGGAACGGAAGTCCCGCTGGCCGAGGATCCCGCGGGTCCGCTGGTCGCCCAGGTGTTTAAGACCAGGATCGATCCGTATGTTCAAAAGCTAAGTTACCTGCGGATTTACAACGGCACGCTAAAAAAAGAGGACAGCGTGCATATCAGCGGTGGGCGCAAAAATATCAAAATCACGCAAATCCTGGAGGTCCAGGGGAGCGAGCATAAGCCGGTCGATTCCGCCGGGCCGGGGGAAATTGTCGCCCTGGCCAAACAAGAGGATCTGCATACCAACACGACCCTCGGCCCCTGGACGATGGCACCGATCAAATTTCCCACGCCAATGGTTGGCGTGGCGGCCGCGCCGCGCAATCGCGCCGACGAGGCCAAGCTGAGCGGAGCCTTGCATAAACTGACGGAGGAGGATAGCACGCTAACAATCGACCGGGATCCGCAGACCAAGGAGATGGTGATTCACGGCATGAGCGAACTCCACCTGAGCGTGGTCCGCGAACGCCTGCAAAAACGGGATAAGGTCGAAATCGACACCCACGAGCCAAAGATACCTTATCGCGAGACGATCCAAATCAAGGCCGAGGGAAATTACCGCCATAAAAAGCAATCGGGGGGTCGGGGCCAATTTGGCGAGGTGCATTTTCGGATGTTTCCCCTGCCGCTGGGGGCCAAGCCGGAGGAATTTTGTACCAAAGAGCGTTTTCCGCATCTGCGGGAACACCGCTACCACCCGGAGCTGAACTTTTTGTTTGTGGATTCCATCGTCGGTGGCTCGATCCCGAATAACTTTTTGCCCGCGATCGAAAAAGGGTGTCTCGAACGGATCGAACGGGGGGTGATTGCCGGCCAGCCGGTGCGCAATATTTGCATCGAGGTCCACTTTGGCAAATATCATGACGTGGATTCCAGCGAAGCGGCGTTCAAGATTGCGGCGGCGATGTGCTTTAAAAATACGTTTCTGACGGCCAAGCCAAGCCTGCTGGAACCGATCGTCACCCTGACGGTCACCGTCCCCAACGACAAGATCGGGGATATTAGCAGCGACCTCTCCACGCGGCGGGGGCGAGTGCTGGGCATGGACGCGGCGGGGGGGGGCCTGCAATCGGTGAGCGCGCTGGTCCCGCTGGCGGAGATCACGACCTACGCCCGCAGTTTGTCCAGCATTACCGGCGGCGCGGGGAGTTACAGCCTGGAATTTAGCCATTATGACGTGGTACCGCCGAACATCCAAAAGCAGATCATGGAAGCGGCTGTCGTTCACCCGGATGAGGAGGAATAGGTGACGGGAGCAAAGATTGTAGTAGGCACAGTCCCTGTGCCGTGGGACTGCGGGGTATGCATGCGGTGCGGGAGGTGAGAGATAGGAGACGGGTCGCAGGGGAAGGTCGTTTAGCCGCGACGCGCAGCGGAGCGCGTTGCAGGGGTGCGGGTGGCGACGCGCACAAAGCCGCCGATGGCATCGGCGGTTCGCGGGGGTGCTAGGGAGCGGGGTTGCAGCTCCAGCGGAG
The DNA here is from genome assembly GCA_033762255.1 of Pirellulales bacterium. NCBI lineage: Bacteria > Pseudomonadati > Planctomycetota > Planctomycetia > Pirellulales > Pirellulales bacterium. Next base: position 74,164 of record JANRLT010000009.1, read on the forward strand.
CGCAATCTTTATAGCTGGCGACCACAACCCTGCACCAAGGAACAAGTTCCTTGGGTGGCCGGTGAATGGCCGGGTTTACCTCCTAATAATATGTGAACTGTTATGTTTAACTTCACCCTGGAACAAGGCATTGTTCTGATTATTGCACTGCTACTATTTACGCGGAAAACACCGTCACTATTTCCCACCGCGCATTGCCGGACATGCGGCAAGATCATATATCCATTTTACAAAAGTTGCCTGCAATGTCGCTTTTTCTATAAAGCAGAAATATACAACAAACTCTTTTTTCTGCTTTGGCGGACCCTAATCTGAAACGCAATTTATGTCAATAAAATAATTTCCCGCAGGGGGAATTGGGGT
>JANRLT010000010.1 GCA_033762255.1 Pirellulales bacterium
GGGACACGGGAGACGGGAGACGGGAGACGGGACACGGGAGACGGTAGACGGGAGATGGGAGACGGGAGACGGGAGACGGGAGTTGGGAGTTGGGAGACGGGAGATGGGAGGTGGGAGACGGGAGATGGGAGGTGGGAGACGGGAGGTGGGAGACGGGAGATGGGAGACGGGAGATGGGAGACGGGAGATTGGGTGACGGGTCTAAGAATCAATCGCGAAGTGATAAAATCAGACGCCTGCCAACCGTTGGCACACGGTGCCGCATCCGTTATGTTAATTTCATTCTCTCCCTTGGGTACCCGCCTTATTTTTCCGCCATGCCAACGCCGATCCCAATGTCTCCCCTGGTTCCACCCCCACGCAGCCCCTGGTGTCCTGGGTGGTTACTTTTTCTTGTCTTTTGTGCCATGCCCACGACTGCCGCCGAACGGCCCCGGTTTGACTATCCCGCCACCAAGACCGTTGATCAGGCGGACGAATATCATGGCACGCGGGTTGCCGATCCGTATCGCTGGTTGGAAGAGGATGTGCGTGAATCCCCAGCTGTCGCCGAGTGGGTCGAGGCGCAAAACCGTGTTACGTTTGGTTACCTGGAAAAGCTGCCCCAGCGGCAAAAGCTGCGCGACCGCCTGACCGAAATCTGGAATTATGAACGATTTAGCGCGCCGATGTTGCACGGGGGAAAGTATTACTTCTATAAAAATGACGGACTGCAGAATCAAGCGGTACTGTATGTGCAAGACACGTTGACCGCGGAGCCGCGCGTGGTGCTGGACCCCAATACTTGGTCAAAGGATGGCACGATCGCGCTGGCGGGGATGTCCTTTAGCGATGATGGCCGCTACCTGGCGTATGGCCGGGCCAAAAGTGGCTCTGACTGGAACACCTGGCATGTGCTAGATTTGACCACGGGAAAGCTGCTGCCGGATGAACTGGATTGGATCAAATTTAGCGGCGCGTCCTGGACGCCGGATAATCGGGGATTTTATTACAGCCGCTACCCGCAGCCCGCCAGTGGCGAATCGTTCAAGCAACTCAACCTTGATCAAAAAGTGTACTACCACGCGCTGGGAACCGCGCAAGACACTGATCGCCTCGTTTATGAACGGCCCGACGAACCGACGTGGACATTCAGCGCGGATGTGACCGAGGATGGAAATTATTTGATCATTACTGTCTCCAAGGGGACTGATGACAAGTACCGAATCTTTTACCAGGATTTACAAAAACCCGACGGCAAGATTGTGCCGCTCATTGACAATTTTGACCAAGAGTACAGCTTTATCGGCAACGATGGGCGTGTTATGTATTTTCGCACGGACCGGGACGCCCCCCGTCGCCGGGTGATCTCGATTGACCTGGACCAGCCAGAGCAAGAACATTGGCGCGAATTGATTCCGCAGTCGGCAGACACGCTGGAATCAATCAGTTTGGTGGGGGATCAATTTTTTGCCGAGTATTTGCATGACGCGCAAAGCCAAATCAAGGTATTTGACTTGGCGGGTAAATTCATCCACGAAGTGCCGTTGCCGGGGATCGGCAGCGCGTCGGGCTTTGGTGGCAAGCGCAAGGACACCGAAACGTTCTATACGTTTTCTAGCTTTACCACCCCCGCGAATATCTTTCGATATGATCTCGCGAGCGGAAAAAGCGAATTGTTGCGGCAGGCTAAAGTCAAATTCGATCCCGATAAATATGTGGTCAAGCAGGAATTTGCCACCAGCCGCGACGGGACCCGCGTGCCGCTATTCATCATTCATCGTCGGGACATCAAATTGGACGGATCAAACCCGACGCTGTTATACGGCTATGGCGGGTTTAGCATTTCGCTGACGCCCGGCTTTTCGGTCAGCCGGATTGTCTGGCTGGAACAAGGGGGCGTGCTGGCCGTGGCAAACCTGCGCGGTGGGGGGGAATATGGCGAGGAATGGCACAAAGCGGGGACCAAGCTAAATAAACAAAACGTGTTTGATGATTTTATCGCCGCGGCGGAATGGCTCATCGAGCACAAGTACACCCGCCCCGACAAGCTGGCTATCCAAGGGGGGAGTAACGGGGGCTTGCTGGTCGGGGCGGCCATGACCCAGCGGCCCGAACTATTTGGCGCGGCAATCCCCGCCGTCGGCGTCATGGATATGTTGCGCTTTCACAAGTTCACCGCCGGGCGCTTTTGGGTGGATGATTATGGCTCGGCCGATGATCCTACCGAATTCGCCGCGCTCTACAAGTACTCTCCCTACCACAACTTAAAGCCCGGGACCAAGTATCCCGCGACATTAATCATCACCGCCGACACCGACGACCGCGTGGTGCCGGGGCATAGCTTTAAATATGCCGCCGCGCTGCAGGCCGCGCATACCGGCGACGCCCCGGTCCTCATCCGCATCGAAACCAAGGCCGGTCATGGCGCGGGCAAACCTACCAGCAAACTGATCGAGGAAGCGGCCGATCAATGGGCGTTTCTGCTGGATGTGCTGGGGAATTAGCCCGCAGCGTGAGCAAGGGACCTCAGCCCGCGGCGTGAGCCAGGGAACAGAGGCCAGGGAACAGGGCATTCAGCCCGCCGCGTGAGCCAGGGAAGTTACATACCTGTAATTTTATCACGGAGTCACTGACGAAACACTGAGGCACACGGAGCGGTCAGGAACACAAGCTATCGAACACAGCTGATGCGGATGGGACAGATTGCCACGGATTAGCATATAGATTTAAAATATAATTTCCCATCCGTGAAAATCAGCGATTATCCGTGGCTAATGATTTCTTTTTGTAGCCACGGATATTCACAGATGAAACACGGATGATGCGGCCGTTTACCTACTCCGTTCCACTCGGTGCGATCTACGTAAACGCTGGGGGGAGTCACCACTCAGTATTGCCCCCCACCAGGTCCAATTAATCCAGCAAATTTCCGGGAATTTAGCTTGTCGCACTCGCCCCTAGCTTGAATCCCCGTTTATAATCGATTTTTCCGTGGCATGACGAAAAATTTATGAGGAGTGCTTACGCCAAACCCTCCAGCTTACGGGAGAACCGGGATGTCGCAGCAGCCAGTTAATATCGACAAGACAGCCTCAGCATGCTGGATATTTCCGTTAGGCAGTTCCCCTGTGGTGTGCATTTCACGAATCCCTGGCTGTCGCTGGCTCTTCTGTCTGGCCACGGTTCTTTTTTTAGGCAAACTTGACGCCGCGGAAACGCCTCCCCAGGCACCCGCCGCTCCCACGGAAGCGGCTAAAGTGGAGCCAACTGCGGATCAGACTGAACCAACTACCACACCGGCGGAGTCTACAGCCGCTCAGCTTGATTTTTTTGAGCAGCATATTCGGCCCCTGCTGGTGGCCAAGTGTTATTCGTGCCACAGCGCGACGGCGGAGGAACTGGGAGGGGAGCTATTATTAGATTCGCGCGGGGGGAGTCGCCGCGGGGGAGGGACCGGCCCGGCGGTTGTTCCTGGAGATTTGGAAAAGAGTCTGCTCATCACGGCGGTGCGGTACAAAGATAGCGATTTGCAAATGCCCCCCGACGGCAAATTGTCCGACCCAGAAATCGCTCTATTAGAAAAATGGATCTCCACCGGCGCGGCCGATCCCCGCGACGCCGACACCAAGCATGCGGGAAAAACGCTGGACCTAGCCGCCGCGCGGCAATTCTGGTCGCTGCGGCCGATTACCCCGCCGCCAGTCCCCGCGGTTCGGCAAACGGACTGGCCCCTGACCGATATCGACCGGTTTGTCCTGGCTCGGCAAGAAGCACAAAATCTAGCCCCGGCCGCCGATGCCGACAAGCGCGCCTGGCTGCGCCGCGTGACGTATGACGTGACGGGACTTCCCCCCACCCTGGAAGAAGTGGCCGCGTTTATCGCGGATGATTCGCCCAGCGCGTTTGCCACCGTGGTGGATCGGTTGTTGGCCTCCCCCCGGTATGGCGAACGTTGGGGGCGGCACTGGCTAGACGTCGTCCGTTATGCCGACACCGCCGGCGATAACTCGGACTATCCCATTCCGCAAATGCACCGCTACCGCGATTGGGTGATCTCCGCCCTCAACCGGGATCTCCCCTACAACGAATTTGTGCGCGATCAACTGGCCGGGGACCTGCGCGGCGGTTCGACCGAGGCAGAACGTCAGGCGCGGATTATCGCCACCGGCTACTTGGCGAATGCCCGCCGGTTTGGCTCCACGGTCCCTGATTATCCCTGGCATCTGACGATCGAGGACACCATCGATAACGTCAGCCGGGCGTTCCTAGGCACATCACTGGGCTGTGCCCGCTGTCATGATCACAAGTTCGATCCCTTGACCACCCGCGACTATTACGGGATTTATGGCATCTTTCAAAGCACGCGTTATCCTTGGCCGGGGATCGAGTTAGAGAAGCAGCAGCGGGATTTCATTCCCCTAGTTTCCCCGGAAAAATTGCCCCAGGCCCTGGCCAACCAAGCCGCGCACGAACAACAGCTAAAAGACCTGGCGGATGAAATTGGGAAATTGGACGAGTCGATTAAGGGAGCGGAAGGGGAAGAAAAAAGCCGCCAGGAACAGGCCCGCAAGGTGGCCAAGGAACGCCTGCAACAACTGCGTGAGGCTCCCCCCGCGTTTGAAACCGCTTATGCCGTCACTGATGCCGAGAAGCGTGCCGACGCGGCGATTCAACTCAAAGGAAATCCGGCCCAAACGGGGGATGTGGTGCCGCGGCATTTTCCCGAAGTCCTGGGGGGGCAAAAGCTTCCGCCGGACCACCCCACTAGTGGCCGCGAGCTGTTGGCTGAATGGATTGTGGCCCCGGAAAATCCCCTGGCCGCGCGGGTCATTGTGAATCGGGTCTGGCAACACCACTTTGGACGGGGAATTGTTCCCACGCCCAATGATTTTGGCAAACAAGGTCAACCGCCGACGCATCCAGAGTTATTGGACCATTTGGCCAGTCAATTTGTGGCGGACGGCTGGTCGCTCAAGGCCCTGCACCGGCGGATACTACTGTCGCGCGTGTATCGGCTTTCCACGCAACGATCGGAGAGTTCAATGGCCGCCGATCCCGCGAATATTTGGCTAAGCGGTTATCCCCGCCGGCGGCTCGATGCCGAGGCGATCCGCGACACGCTGTTGGCGGTGGGGGGAAATTTGGATCTGAGTCCGGCGGGACCGCATCCGTTTCCGGCGATGGCGACCTGGGGATTCACGCAGCATCATCCGTTCAAGGCGGTCTATGACAGCCAGCGGCGCAGCGTCTATCTGATGACGCAGCGGATTCAGCGGCATCCGTTTTTGGCGATTTTTGACGGGGCGGACCCTTCCGCCAGCACGCCGCTGCGCCAGACCAGCACCACGCCGGTGCAGGCGTTGTTTTTGCTCAATGATCCGCTGGTGCATGGCCAGTCGCGGTTGACAGCGCAGCGCGTGCTAGCGCGGGCCAGCGATCCGGCCGCGCGGGTGGGTTATGCCTACGAATTGCTATATTGCCGAATTGCCACCGAGGAAGAGATTACCGCCGCGCTGCGATTTTTTGACCATGCGAAGGAGTTGCTGCGGCAGCGGGGCGTGGCGGCCGAGGAGTTGGAACTGGCCGTGTACAGCGCATACCTGCGGACGTTGCTGAGTACCAATGAATTTGTGTATTTGGATTAGGGAGGGTGGCAAAGCCAAGACACTTAGCTTGGAGTCACGGAGAAAAATACAGAGGGGCACAGAGAAGACAAATCCAATTGGAACGCTGATAACGCGGATTCAAGTAGACTTTAGCGGATCAGCAAGCGGGAGTTCTTATTCAATTTGAAATTTCAAATCTGAAATCCGAGATTTGCAATTTTGATGCGTGAACATCCGAGTCTGTCTGTGGCTAAAAGAACTTCGCCACGGATGAAACACGGGCTTTAATAAATACAACGGAGAACCCTACATGCGTCAAATTTCTTTACAATCTCCGCTTCCCCGCCGCGCGGTGTTGCAATCGCTGGTGGGGGGGTCCCTCCTGCTCCCCGGCATCTTAAGCGAACTGCTGGCGGCTGACTCCGCCCCGGGACAAGAAACGTCCCCGCCCCCTGGGTCCGCGCCCGATCCCCTCTTGCCGCGGGAGCCGCACTTTGCCGCGCGGGCCAAGCGGGTGATTTTTGTCTTTTCCAATGGGGGCGTATCGCACATGGACACGTTTGATTACAAGCCGGAACTGTTTAAGGCCGATGGCAAGCGGACCGGCGTGGGTGGCGGGTTATCCCGCGACCAGCGAAAATTACAAAAGCCCTTGTGGGAGTTTAAGCCCGGCGGCCAGTGCGGCACGCTAGTGAGCGATATCTTTCCGCACATACGCGATTGTATGGACGACATTTGTCTGTTTCGTTCTTTGCATGGCGAGGATAACGAACATTACAACGCCACGCTGGGGATGCATACCGGGTCGTTCTTTTTCTCCCGGCCCAGCATCGGCTCGTGGGTGAGTTACGGACTGGGGACGATGAACCAGAATTTACCGTCGTTTGTGGCGCTGGCGCCGCAGATGCCGTACGCCGGGACGCAGATTTTTAATAATGATTTTTTGCCCGCGTATCACCAGGGAGTGCGGGTGATCGGCGGAGCGGAGCCAATCGCCAATCTGGCCCGTCGCTCCCCCCAGGAGGGCCTGCAAGAACTGGAACTCAAGCTGGCGGACGCGCTCAACAACCGGCATCTGCGGGTGCGCGGCGCGGATAGCGAGCTTTCGGCCCGGATTCGCAGCTTTGAGACGGCGTTTCACATGCAGACCGAAGCGCCCGAGGTTTTTGATCTAGAGCAAGAGTCCGACGAAACGCTGGCCCTGTATGGGCTGGAGCGCGGTAAGCGCGAGGGTTTTGGCTGGCAATGCCTGGTTGCGCGGCGGTTGGCGGAGCGGGGGGTGCGGTTTATCGAGGTGGTCGATGGCAGCAGCAGCCACAATTGGGACCAGCATGACGACATGGCCAAACACGCCGACCATGCCAAAAATATCGATCAACCGCTGGCGGGTTTATTAAAGGACCTAAAGCAGCGGGGGATGCTGGCGGACACGCTGGTGGTTTGGACGACCGAATTTGGCCGGACGCCCGGCGCGGATGGAGAAAAAGGGCGCGGGCATCATAGCGCGTGCTTTTCGTCCTGGCTGGCGGGAGGCGGCGTCAAGGGAGGGATGACGTATGGCGCCACGGACGAGATTGGCGCCAAAGTGGCCGAAAACGGCGTCCATGTGCATGACTTTCACGCGACGATCTTGCATCTATTGGGGATTGACCATACGCGGCTGACGTACCGCCACGGCGGGCGCGACTATCGCCTGACCGACGTCGCGGGCAAAGTGGTGAAAGAGGCGCTGGGGTAACGGGGGGGGATATTATGACCTACGAGCGCTTTGAGGAAGTACCGGTTTGGCAAGTCGCGGCGGATCTGGCCGCCCGTTTGCTGCTTTGGACCCAGCAAGGGATTTTTCGCAACAAGGGCGATTTGGCCAAACAAATGCAGCGGGCGGTGTTGTCGATTTCCAACAATATCGCGGAAGGCTTTGAACGGGGCACCACCAAGGAGCTATTGCAGTATTTATACATCGCGCGGGGATCGGCGGGCGAGGTTCGCAGTATGCTGTGTGTGTTGGAAAGAATGCTGCGGCTGCAATCGGCAAACCCCACCGGGCAAAATCTCAAATCTAAAATTGCAAATTTGAGATCACAGATTTCAGATTTTCAATCCGAGGTTGCGGAATATAAAGCGATTTGCGAATCGATCTCGCGTCAAATACGCGGGTGGGCGAATAGCCTGCAAAATTCCGACATTACCGGTCAGCGGCATTTGAATGACGCGACACGGAATAAATATCAAGAGCAACGTCGACAAACAGAGTTGGACGAAAAACGGCGTGCCTGGAGAACAGAATTTGAACAACGGCTAAAATGTGAAGCGGCCAATCGAGCAACCGCAAATGATGGGGTTGAGCAAGATATAACGCCAAAAGACTTAGCGCAAAAGGATTCAGCGACAGAATACCGTGATTGAATTAATTCCGATCACATTCAGTCCTTCCACCAACTAGAAGAGTTTGCTTCTACACACAATCCCAAATTTGAAATTTGAAATCTCAAATTTGAAATCTCAATCCTAACCCCCATGTCCCGCACCGAACACATTCACCTGCCGAACTTTGCCGCCGCGGCCGACGGCCTAGTCCCCGCCATCGCCCAGGATGCCGCCACCGGCCAGGTGCTCATGCTGGCCTGGATGAACGCCGAGAGCTTTGCCGAAACGCTCTCCACCGGTCGGGCGGTTTACTATAGCCGTTCCCGCGGCAAACTATGGCACAAAGGAGAGGAAAGCGGCAACGTGCAACTGGTCCGCGATGTTCGCATCGACTGCGACGGCGACACGATCCTGCTGCTGGTGGAGCAAGTCGGCGGCGCCGCCTGCCACGAGGGGTACGCCAGTTGCTTCTTTCGCAGCCGCGCGGGGGACGCTTGGCAGGTCAATGGCGAGCGAATATTTGACCCGGCGACCGTGTATGGGTTAAAGTAGAATAATTGTCATTTAGCAAACGCCTGACCCGTGTGTGGCTTAAGAAAAATTAACGTTTAGGGCCTTTGCCATGAATCCCTATGAACCGAGCCAGTTGCCGGCGAGCGCGTTCACGAATAACACCCTGGAGCAGCCACGGCTGGAAGGTTGGGCGATTTATCGGGAAATCTTTTTGCGCTGGGAGCGGCTGCGGCTGGTGTTTAACGCGGTCCTGGTGGCTTTAAGTCTGATCGTTGGTTCGGCATTTGGCCTCTTAAATACATTTCGCTTTTGGCTGTTATGTGTGGAAGGGGGGATTGTGCTCAACATTTGCTATTTTGCCGGTCCCGTGGTTGAATCGTACTTTACCTGGCTAACCGGGCGCGAGCTTAAAGATATGGGGTTTATTTTATTTATATTGGGGACGATCCTTTGTATGCTTGCAGCTGTTTTTTCGATCGCAATGCAGAGCATAAATTTCACGTTTCCCGCACCTACGTTTTAAAATCCCTGATTGCACGGCAGTCGCTGCACAGTCCCTTTGTCTTGCAGTGTGGCAAACCATCATGCGTATACGAGGCAAACATGCTTAAGAAGCAACCTGTTCTATCATTCACCCTGTGCTGCTGGCTCTGCGCGCTGCTTTCGCTGGCTTTGTCGCTTTTTCTGATACCGCAGCATTCCCGCGCGGACGAACCTTCCCCGGATCAACCGCGGCTTCCCCTCCTCCTGCACGAAACGTTCGACAAGGACGCCGACCGCTGGGAACCAACCGACGCCAAAGCCTGGAAGTTAGTCCAGCCCACCAACCGTGATTCGCGGGCCTATTCCCTGTTTCAAGCCAGTAAATACAGCCCCCCCGTCCGCAGCCCGGTGAATTACAGCCTGCTAAAAGACCTTAACCTGGGCGAGTTCACGCTGGATGTACAGGCCCAAAGCACCGGTCGCGATTATGGCCACCGCGATCTTTGCCTGATCTTTGGCTATCAAGGGCCGCAGGAATTTTACTATGTCCACTTGGCCCGCAACGCCGACGATCACGCCAATCAGATTTTCATTGTCAATAAGGCCCCGCGCGTCAAAATCAGCCAGACCACCACGGAAGGGACCAAATGGGACGACAACTGGCACAAACTCCGCCTGACTCGCAATCCCGCCGATGGTGCGATCGCCGTTTACTTTGACGACCTGGAAAAACCCGTCATGACCGCCAGTGATAAAACGTTTGCCTGGGGGCGCGTGGGCGTGGGTTCATTCGACGATACCGGCAACTTTGACGAGCTATTTTTGTATGGCGAGGAAGCCGCAAAGTAGCAGGCACGGTCCCCGTGCCGTTGAAGCGTTAATCAGCATTAGATACTGCTGGACGCTCGCGGAACGGTGACGGCTGCGGGACGCAGCCTACTACTTTTACGTAGCAGGCACGGTCCCCGTGCCGTTGAAGCGCTAATCAGCATAGTATATTGCTGGGCACCCGTGGTACGGTGACGGCTGCGGGACGCAGCCTACTACATTTACGTAGCAGGCACGGTCCCCGTGCCGTTGAAGCGCTAATCAGCAAAATATATTGCTGGACGCTCGCGGTACGGTGACGGCTGCGGGACGCAGCCTACTACTATTTACCCCCCTGCAAACGTTTAGGCAGTGTAAAGGAATACAATATCACTACCACCCCCGCCGACATGAGGCTCCAAGGAGCCCAGTCCGGCGGGGAAATTTGCGTGGTTTGGGCGTTGGGGATATCCCGGCTGCTGATAAGCGTGGCTTGTTCAATAATCAAAAACTCCACGCCCAGGATCACCGCAAAGATGCCCACAGCCAAAAAAAACGCCCGCCACATGTTTATGCTCCTTAACCATGCTCCAGGAGATAGGATATCCTGCCGTGGATCGCATCCCGGGGTTGATACGTGAAGGGTTGGTTATACATTGACGGGGATAATCCTTTGGCATCGGCTATCATCGGCATTTTTGCGGCTAGCCGTTTGTTTCCCTTGACCCGGCCCAGTTATGCCGACTAAAAAAACCTTGCCGCCAGGAATTTGCAACATGGCCCCGCCCCGGACCTGGCCAACCGCTATCAAGCACAATGGATGGTCCGTCCTCCCCTGTATGATGATTACCCTATCCTGGTGGGTGGTCATGCCGATTGCGGCGATCGGGCAAATTGAATCGGATAAAACCGCGATTCCCAGGAACAGTACCATCACTGCCGCCGAGCAGACCTTGCGCGGCGCGGGTTTGACGCCTGTGGAACGGGTATGGTATCTGCCAGAGGAACTGCACCAGCGCCAGCGTTTGCCGGAATTGGAAAAGCTGGATCAGCACGCCGCCGAACTAAACCAATTGATCGCGCGGCATGTTCAAGCCCGTGAGGTTTTGCGGCAGCAAATTGTCCAATTGCAAGAAACGACTCGGACGAACCGGACCGCCGCGGCAAAATTGCCGCCAGGCGCACCTGCTAAGTTATTATTGGATAAGGAGTTCCAGCTACAATCCGCTCAATTAACCGCGGCCGAAAAGTCATTCCTCTCCGTGGAAAAATGGGCGATGGCCGCGCCGTTGGGCAATTTAACAATGGATTTATTGGCGACTCGCTCGGAATTGCTGGACGGAATATTGCAACTTTCGGCCGCCGCCCCCGTGACCGCCGCCACTTATGAGCGCTTGCGATCCGACTCGCAAATTACCGCCGCGTTGGCGGGTTTTGCGGCTCCCCAGCGATTAGGGCCGGCAAAAGCCATCGCGGCCGAGGCCAAAATTCTATCGCGTCTCGCCCAACAACAGTTGCGACAGGCTTTTTTACCCCTGGCCCGCAGCGGCAATGACTGGCTGGTGACGGGGATCTTCAATGAGCGGCACGTGCTGACCGTGGTTTGGGACGCCGAGCGTTCAGAGACGCTGTTGCCCCATAGTTTGTTCCAAAAATGGGAACTAGAGATTGATCGTGGACAAGAACCTCGACGGATTACGCTGGAGGATCAAGAAATTCAAATTCGCCCGTCAATCATAAAAACCGTGCGATTGGGAACGGCCGCGGCCAACGACGTCACCGTGTGGGTGATGCCGGCGGAAGCGGAGCATTTTGGTCCGCGCTTGGGTTATGAGTTGCAGCAAACGCTTCGCGCGACACTGCGGCCGGAACGATTGGCGGTGGAAATCGCGGTGCCAGAACAAAAATTGCCGTAACCGATTTGAGTTACGTCGGCCCGCTAAAGAATAATCATGGGTACGCGATTTTTATTTAATTAGAATGCCCATAATATTGATTCGCGGCCGGTGGTTGTCTGATTATGCCCATCCGCTCAGTTGTGGCAAGGCGGTCCCCAACCAACAGCGGCGATTGTGATCCGGTGCCAAGGGCCGCCGTCCCACAATCGCCGCAGGCTTCACAATGACATTCCGTGCGCGATTAACCTAGAGGCGGTTGGGTTGCGTGCCCGCGGGGACCGAATTTGCACCACCGGAAGTGTTGGTGTCGTCTACCGAATTGGTATTGGACGGGGAATTCCCCACATCACCCGTGTTATTGCTAGGTGAGTTGCCAAACTGGGCGCGATTGGGCGATTGGTTATTTGCGCCCTGGCCGGCACCACCGCCATTATTAATATTCGCTCCCGAGTTTACGCCACCTTGGACATTTGCGCCCAAGCCGCGCCCGCTGGGATTGTTTCCTTCATAATTTTGTCCAAAAGTGGGACCGGAGCCATATTGACCGCCCCCCGCTCCAGGACCATAAAAACCAGCTCCAGCCTGACCACCATATTGACCCTGGTAGCCGCCCTGGCTGTGAAATGCCTGGCCCTGCATCCCTTGGCCGCCATAACAGCCTTGGCCGCCAAATCCTTGGCCGCCATAGCCCTGACTTGCATAACCGCCCGATCCGCAGCAATCGGACATGGGAGGGCCGGCGTCAAAATATTGTCCACCATGACAGGTATTGACCGGAGGACAATAGGAAACCTGCTCTCCACAGCATCCACCCCCGCGATGCCGACCGCGACGATGCCGATGACCGGCTTCCGCGGTATCCCATACACAGACCATCACTCCTAAAAATAAGAGTCCTCCCAAAAAATACTTGTTCATCGTCCCAACTCCTCATAACAAAAGTTCAACCGGGTAATAACACGAGACTTGCCCTGGTTTTCCAGGATTAGCAAAATCCATTCCCCCCGTTTCTTCCCGGGGGGATGTAACAAATTTACCCAGCTTTTGCCAGGGAACTGTCGCTCTGGAAACCAATATGTCCCTTTGGCGTCCGCGCCTCACTCTTGTGCGTCGAACGGACTCGCTTATGAAAGCCCCCAGTAAAAAATTCGACCCGCATGGCAAATTTTTGTTGCCTTGGTAAAGAATAGTGCTCTGGCAACGATTAATTTTCGGAGGAGCCGTAGGGCGCTAGCCCACGATTAGAGCGGCAAAAACCATGGGCTAGCGCTCAGCGGCTGATCTGCCAAACTCAAATCTTTAGCTGTAACACAGCAATAGTAACCCAGAACTTTATCATGAATATATAATTCATGCATATAAAGATGCCGCCGCGGCCTACATATGTATCGCCTTGGCAAAGGTCGCCCAGGCCGCTTCCTTGAGGGTTTCTGGCAGCGTCGGATGCGCGTGGCAGGTGCGGGCGATGTCCTCGCTGCTGGCCCCAAAGCTCATCGCCGCCCCCGCCTCCGCAATGAGGTCCCCCGCCCGCGGGCCGATGATATGCACGCCCAGCACGCGGTCGGTGGCCTGGTGGGCGAGGACCTTGACCCAGCCCGTGGTCAGGCCCAGGGAGATCGCCCGGCCATTGGCGCGGAAGGGGAATTTTCCCTTTTTGTAGGGGATATTGGCGGCTTGCAGTTGTTCCTCGGTCTGGCCGACGCTGGCGATTTCGGGATCGGTAAAAATCACCGCCGGAATGACGTCATAATTGACATGGCTGTGGCCAGTGACCAAATATTCGGCCACGGCCACTCCTTCCTCCTCGGCTTTGTGGGCCAACATGGGACCGTCGATGACATCGCCGATGGCATAGACGCCGGGCACGCTGGTGGCATAGTGCCGATCGACGGGAATTTTGCCTTTTTTGTCCACGGTCAGGCCGATGGTTTCTAGGCCCAGGTGTTCGGTATAGGGGACGCGTCCCACGGCGACCAGGACGCGGTCGGCCCGCAATGGTTCGGTTCCCTCGGCCTGGACGATCGCGCCGTCGCCATCCGCGCGGGCCGAAAGAACTTTGGTTTTGAGGCGAAAATCAAATCCTTGTTTGGCGAAAATGCCGTAGGCCTCGCTGGCAATTTCGGCATCGCTGCCGGGCAGGATGCGGTCTAAATATTCCAGTACGGTCACTTTGCTGCCCAGGCGCAGCCAGACAGAGCCTAGTTCCATGCCGATGTACCCGCCGCCAATGACGATAAGGCGACCGGGGACGCGGTCATACGAGAGCGCTTCGCTGCTGGTGCCGACGTAGTTGCCGTCCAACTCGATACCGGGCAAGGTGGCGGACTTGCTACCGGTGGCGATGATGATTTTGGGGGCGGTGAGTTCGGTGGATTTTGCTTCGGTTGTGTCGGCTGACGAAATGGGCTGGGGGGAATCAACGAGGATTTTTCCCGGACCGGCAAAGCGTCCCGTGCCGGTGTAGCGGGTGATTTTGTTCTTTTTTAGCAGGCCCTCGATCCCCTTGGTCAGCGTGTCAACGACCTTGGTCTTGCGCGCTAACATCGCGGGCAGGTCCAGCTCGACCCCGCTGGTTTTGATGCCATGCGCGGCGTAGGAATGTTGGACCTCATAAAATTTTTCGCTGGATTCCAGCAGCGCCTTGGACGGGATGCAGCCGATCCGCAGGCAGGTGCCGCCAAGTTGCGGTTCTTTTTCGACGCAGGCGACATTCAGGCCTAGTTGGGCGGCGCGGATGGCGGCGACATAACCGCCGGGACCGCCGCCAATGACAATCAAATCGTGGTGTGGCATGGGAAAAGAAAAAATACCATATGTGAGAAGTCGCGAGCGTTAAAACTAAAATAATGACAAGGCCAGTTAAGGTTTAGAATGAAAAACCAAAGTGAGCTTGTTTACTATTTTAGTTAAGCTCAAGACCGTGATTCATGGGCCAATTGATAGAGTGAAATGATGGGGTTACTTAAATTTAGGGGCGGATTGGGGGATGAAACGCCAATTTGATCGGGGGTAATAATTACAATTTGGCCATTAATTAGCCCACAGACCGGTACGCCTAATTGTTGATGTTCCCAGACAGCCTGTTGAACGGCACGCCGCGCAGCCCCGGTGAACTCATCGGCATAGCGAACAAAAATGTCGGGAGAGTGACTCATTTGGCTCATAACTTTGACTTTCGGAGAAAATCGTTCCAAACTTCCGGTAAATCTATACGATTAACACTACGACCCACGCCATTGGCCACAAGCCGGGGCATGTTTATTAAACTATTATCGAACAATATCCAACTCGACGCCAGCGGTTGGTATGTCGTACAAAAATTTCTTATGCTTTTTAAGTATCTGCGTCGAATATCATGTCCACCCCTTAATACGCGTTGCCCCACCCGCTGAATTGCTAATTCAGGCGATTCCAAATAAACAAAAACCAAGTGAAATCCATATCCTGCTTCAATCCATGTTTGGATTTTTCGAGCGTAAGCTAAACCAGAAAGCGTTGTTTCAAAGGCGAAGGACTGACGCTCATCCACAAGCTCATCGATTCGAGTGAGCATGATTCTGCCAGCCTGAAAGGCCACGGATGCCGACGCTGTTCCAGCCAACCCTTGGGCAATCGCATCGGCGTTTACTGTGGTGGCTATTTGCAATTCTTGAAGAATTTGTGCGGTAATCGTCGTCTTGCCAGCGCCATTAGGCCCGGCCATCCCCAGGGCCATGGGTTGTCCCCTGTTATCCATAAAATGATTGGGTATCACTAATGCACTCGTTGGCTAGAAATTGCCTCCCCCCTATGCCTCCAGCAGTAGCCGCGACGGATCCTCAATCGCGTCCTTGATCCGCTTTAAAAACGATACCGCCTCCCGGCCGTCGACAATCCGGTGGTCATAGGTCAACGCCACGTACATCATCGGGCGGATCACCACCTGGCCATTCCGGGCCACGGGGCGGTCCTGGATGGCGTGCAAACCCAGGATGCCGCTTTGCGGCGGATTGAGGATGGGCGTGCTAAGCAGCGAGCCATACACGCCGCCATTGCTAATGGTAAAAGTGCCGCCAGCCAGCTCGTCCAGCTTGATTTTGTTCTCGCCGGCGCGTTTGCCAAAGTCCGCGACGCGCCGCTCGATATCCGCAAAGGACATCGTCTCGGCATTGCGCAGGATCGGCACCAGTAGCCCCTTCCCCCCGCCAACGGCGATCCCCACGTCGTAATAATTCTTGTAGACAATGTGCGGATCGCGAATTTCCGCGTTTACCGCCGGGTACAGCTTGAGCGCGTCGATGGCCGCCTTTACAAAAAAACTGGTAAAGCCCAGCTTGACCCCATGCCGTTCCTTAAAGGCGTCCTTGTCGTTGTATTTGGCCCGCAGTTCCATCACCGACGACATGTCGATCTCGTTAAAGGTCGTCAACATGGCCGCGGTCGCCTGGGCCTCCAGCAGGCGCTGCGCGATCCGCTGGCGAATGGGACTCATCTGGACAAAATTTTCCTCGCGCGCGGGTGTGCCGGCCAGCTTGACAATCTCGCCTGATTTGGCGGGTGCGGGGGAAATGGCAGTCCCGGATGTCACCAAGCCGGGATTTGTCCCCCCGGAATTCACCACCGCGCCGGGAGTGGCCGGGGCGGCCCCTGTCGCCGTGCTACCGACCCCCGAGGAGCCCCCTCCCCCCATTGTGCCCGCGGAAGATGTAGCCCGCTGCACGTCCTCCTTTAGCATCCGCCCCCCCGGGCCCGTGGGCGTGACAGCGGCGGGAGAAATATTTCCAGCGGCCAGCGCGGCCTGCGCGGCGGGCATGACAAATGGAGGATTGGCGGAACTGGAAGTTGTCGGTGACGGGGAACCGGTGGGGGCCGCTCCGGTCGCCTCCGGAGTGCCAATCGAGACATTATTTCCACGATTAGTCACCGGGACCGTGGTCCCCGAGGGGGCTTGGCTAGGTTGGGTGGGAGGCGCGGCTGGTGGAGCGGAAGAGGTGGATGCCCCGGCTTCTTCACCGGTAAGGATATAGCCAATCACCTCGCCCACTAAAACTTTTTCCCCGGCGGGCTTAAGAATCTTTCCCAATCTACCATTCCCGGGGGCGGGGAGGTCGCTAGTGGCCTTATCGCTTTCGATTTCGACAATATTTTCATCCAGCTTGACGGAGTCCCCCTCGGATTTGTGCCATTTGCTAATCAGGCCCTCGTTGACGGATTCTCCAAATTTAGGAACGACAAGTTCTATCGGCATGGTGATGATGGAGAAATGGAGTTTGGGGGAGTGGAGTTTGGAGAAATGAAGTTTGGAGAAATGAAGTTTGGAGGGGGGGTCTTGAATCTCAAAGTTGAAATTTTGAAATCTCAGATGAGATGATCATCGGCGACGGAGTCGCTTCCTACACAGGCGGATCTACGGCTAGCCCTGGGGGATCACGATCCAACCAACCATTCCTACACATCGCCAAAGGCCGCGGCCAGCAATTTTTCTTGTTCCAGTTTATGGCTGCTGCCCGACCCCGTGGCGGGACTAGCGGCGCTTTGCCGATAAATTCCCGCAAATGGCAGCCGGTCAAACAGACGCTCGCCCAGGTGAATACGCCAAAACCGCCAGGCCCCCATGTTTTCCGGCTCTTCCTGGACCCAATACACGGGCGTGCCGTCGGGATACTGGCCTAAGATGGTGCGAAGTTGTGTTTTCGGCAAGGGGTAATACTGTTCGACGCGGATAATCGCCACATCGTCGGTCCGCTTGAGTTCTTCCCGTTTTTGTAGCAATTCGTAATAAATTTTACCGGAACATAGTAAAATCCGCTCGACTTCGCGGTAATTGGTAATGCTGGCGTCGGGAATCACCCGTTGGAATGATCCATAAGCGCATTCCTCCAAGGTGGAGACCGCCTTGGGGAGGCGCAACAGGCTTTTGGGGGTCATGATGATCAGCGGTTTGCGCCAGACGCGCAACACTTGCCGCCGCAGGCAGTGAAAATACTGCGCCGGGGTGGTCAAGTTGCAAATTTGAATGTTATCCTTGGCCGCTTGCATCAAAAAGCGCTCCAGCCGAGCACTGCTATGTTCCGGACCTTGCCCCTCGAACGCATGCGGCAAGAGCATGACCAGCCCGCTCAGGCGATTCCACTTGTCCTCGGCGCTAGTGATAAACTGATCAATGATCACCTGCGCGCAATTGACAAAGTCGCCAAACTGCGCTTCCCACATGACCAGCCCATCGGGACAGTCCAGGGAGTAACCATATTCAAAGCCCAAGACCCCCATTTCTGACAAGGGGCTGTTGTAGATTTCGACGGGCGCTTGTTGCGGGTCGAGGTGGGCCAGAGGCATATAACACTGCCCCGTTTCCACATCGTGCAACACGGAATGCCGATGGCTAAAAGTGCCCCGTTCGGCGTCTTGTCCGCTCATTCGCACCCGCAATCCCTGGGCGGCAATCGAGGCAAAGGCCATCGCTTCGGCGGCTCCCCAGTCGAGCGGTTTTTTACCCTCGGCCATTTCGGCGCGGGTTTCTAGCAGTTTGCGCAGCTTGGGGTGGGGGGTGAATCCATCCGGGACTTGGGTTTGCCGCAATAGCAAATCCGCCATCTTGGCGCGGTCCAGGCCCGTTTCTACCTCGGCCGCTTCCCGTTCCCGACCGCCAATATAAAACGCCCAAAAGCCTCCGACATCATTGCGGCGGACGTATTCCTCGCTTTTAGCAACGCTCAGTTCCTTATCCAGTCGGGCCCGTTCATCGTCGGCCATGTGGTCAGCCTCTTCGCGGCTGACCTCGTTAAGTTTAAGCAAGTGGTCCAGGTACCCTTCGCGAACGGGTTTGCGTTGTTTGATCGCCCGGTACAGCGCGGGCTGGGTGAATTCTGGCTCGTCGGTTTCGTTGTGGCCCCGGCGGCGGTAACAATACATATCTATCACCACATCACGCTGAAATTCCCGTCGAAAATCGAGCGCCAGCCGCACGCATTGGGCGACGGCCTCGGGGTCTTCGCCGTTAACGTGAAAGATGGGAATTTGTAGCATTTTGGCGACATCGGTGGCGTAGGTGCAACTGCGCGCCTCGGACGGGTCGGTGGTAAAGCCTAGTTGGTTGTTGACCACGACATGCAACGTGCCGCCGATTTTGTATGCTTCGAGCTGGCTGAGGTTAAGCGTCTCCTGGATGATCCCCTCGCCGGCGAAGGCCGCGTCGCCGTGGATCAGCACGCACAGACCCCGTTTGCGGTCAAAATCCTCGGCTCGATCCATTTTTGCCCGGGTACGGCCAATGGCGACTGTATTGACGAACTCCAAATGGCTGGGATTAAAGCATAACGACAGGTGAATGCGGTGCCCGTTGGCGCAGGTCCAGTCGCCGCTATATCCCAGGTGGTATTTGACATCGCCGCGGCCGATGTGCAGTTCGGGGTCGATATCGGCAAATTCGCGAAAAATCTGCTGCGGGCTCTTGCCCATGATATTGGCCAGGACATTCAACCGGCCGCGGTGGGCCATGGCCAGGATGATTTCGTCGGTTTCTTGTTCGCCCGCTCGTTCGATGGCTAGTTCGAGGAGTGGAATCAGGCTTTCGGCCCCTTCCAGGGAAAAGCTTTTTGCGCCGAGAAAGCGTTTTTGGATGAATTCCTCAAAGACGGTGGCATTGGTCAGGCGGCGGAGGATTTTTAGCTGTTCGTCCCGTGTGAGCATGCAGCGATTTTCGGTCCCTTCCATGCGCACCTGCAACCAATCCCGTACCTGCAATTCGTCCATGTGCATGAACTGCACGCCAATCGACCGGCAATAGGTGTTCCGCAGCCGTTCGATGATCCGGCGCAGCGTCATTTGCTGCGGGCCTTGGATGGTGTCGGTAGAAAACGTCCGATCCAGGTC
This sequence comes from Pirellulales bacterium, assembly GCA_033762255.1. Taxonomy (NCBI): domain Bacteria; kingdom Pseudomonadati; phylum Planctomycetota; class Planctomycetia; order Pirellulales; species Pirellulales bacterium. Next base: position 19,508 of record JANRLT010000010.1, read on the forward strand.
GGTATCACTAAAGCCATAATAGGCCGGATCCAGCTCGGGCAAGGTGGGCCGGGGCAGGCCCAGGGGGTCAATCGCGGCGACCAGATGTCCCCGCACCCGATAGGCGCGAATGAGCTGGTCGACCCGGTCCTGCAAAACGGCCAATTCCATATGCCGGGTTGCGGCGGGGCGGCTGCTGGTCCCGGCGGCGCCCGCGCCGGTCCCGATGGCGCCGTTCGTCCCCCCATGGGAAACGACGTACCCGTTGGTACCGGGGGAAGCGCCGACGGCGTTGTTCCACACGGATTGGGTCTCGCGCGGTAATTGCCCCTGGCGGCGCAGCGTGTCCTCAAAGTAGGAACGCCAGTCGGGCGAAACGGATTCCGGATCGCGCAGATAATCCCCGTACAGACTTTCGACAAACGCCAGGCTACCACTATCCAAAGCAGCCTGTTCAACCACTTCTGCGATACCAGACATAATGGAGTAATTTCCCAAAGATCGAGCCCGAGGGGGTAACGGCCGTTGCCAGTTCGGCGGAGCTTGCTAAATCCGCCACTTCCCCTCACTATGCCAAGTTACTCTCCACCGGACAAAGTTCGCGCTTTATCCCGTCGAGATCCCACCAACGAAAATACTGAAGCAATAAATTTGTGGATAGGCTTTGCCGCCGATCCGGTTTACCACTCTCCCGGGGAGCACATTCCAGCCCTATCTGGCTGGTGCGTTCTACCCCGCGCAACCTAGGCCCGAGGCACGGGCGCACATGAAGTCAAATCCCCGCCGGGGCGGAAAGTTCGTTTAACTGTAATATCTTAGCGGTTATGGGTAGCGGGTGTAATGCTAAATCGGGAAAACAGCGCTGAATTCCGCCACCTTTTCCCCTGTCGCTGGGCCTTCTTTAGCCTTCGCTTGGTCAGCTTGTAATTGCTTATCCTGATTATACTTAGGTAAGGATTTATACAGCTCATTTCACCCGCTTTTGCTTGCTAAAAACATCACGTGACCGGCATTTGCGTAATGACCGCCGCATTCGCCGATGATCGACGACAATTAGGCGTTTCAACCAGGGTAAATTGGCATCTTGTAATAGGCCGGCGGCAGGCCCGGGCCCCTTATACGGCAGCCGGATGAGAGCCGCGTCGTTGGGGTGGGACGCCGGAACCAGGCGGGAATAAACCTCTTTGGTCGTTGCGCCTTGCTATCCCATCCGCGAAATGTACAACAATAGGTGATTCCCGCGCGATTTGTCGACAAGATCAAAGGATTGTCGGCGAATCGCCCGTGGATGCAAATTTTCAACATCTTTCCCCTGTCGATCCCTGCCGACGGGCGCGTGGTACGCCAGGATTTTTTGCAGCTTGCACTTTCTTGACACAAGGAATCGCACGATGATTTTTGGCAAAATTTGGTCGGCGTTTGCGGCACAAATGAACAAAATCGCGAATTGGTTTTGGACTGCGGATCCTGTCGCACAAATGCAGTACGAATACGACAAGGCGGTGGAACAGCTAAAAGAAGGGCGCGAGGGGCTGGAACAATATCGCGCGCTGGTCGAGCGTGTTAGCGGCCAGGTCGCTCGGAACAAGGCCCATGTTTCCCAGTTGGAGGGAAAGGTGAAAGCCTATTTGCAAGCCGGGGATAGGGACACGGCGTCCAAATTTGCCCTGGAAATGCAAAAGGCCAAAACCGAATTGGCCGCCAATGAGGAACAACTTAAAATGCATGAAGAGTCCTATAACAATAACGTGACCAAAATTAAGCACGCCACGCATAAACTGGCCGAGTTAAAAGAAAAAATCCACAAATACGACGCCGAACTTAAAATGTCCAAGGCCGAGGCCGAAATGGCCAAACTGGCCCAAAGCTTTAACTTTGATGTGACCACCGACCTGGGCCAGATCGAATCGGTGATTCAAGACAAGATTTCGCTCAATCGGGCCAAGGCGCGGGTAGCCGCGGACCTAAGCGGCGAAGGCCTGGCCACCATTAAAGCCGAGCAAGCGGCTGAAAAAGCGATGGCCGACCAGGCCCTGCGGGAATTTGAGATGCAGCTAGGGATGGTCACCCCCGATACCGCGGGCGTCACCGCCAGCCAAAAAGACCTGGGCCCCGCGGTCAAGGCGATGGAGAAGAATTGATGAAGTTGTGGGGGGGCGTGATTCGCCTGTGTAGGAGGCGTCTCTGTCGCCGAACAAAACTCAATCTAAAATTTCAAATTTGAGATTCAGATTGTGGAATTGTGTTCCCACTCCTCCGGAATGGTCCCTGTATTTGTCAACCAAACTCCAAAAACCAAATACCAAACTCCATCCTGTAAACCCCACTCCTCCAAACACCCATCGGCGACGGTGTCGCCTCCTACAAAGCTTTTATCCCTTGGGGATGATTCCTGCTTTTGTCAACCAAACTCCAAAAACCAAACTCCACTTCTCCAGCCACTCCCCCCACGTGTCCGAAACGCCCCTCCTGACCACTTCCGACGCTAAACCGCACGACGCCCTCCCCGCGTGGTATCCGGCCTGGGCGCGCGAATTGGCGGATTTGTACTTTTCCGGCACGACCTGCGTCTTTGTCCTGCATGGAAATGTCCATGACCTGATCTATTGCCAAAACGATAAAGGAGAACCATCGTATTGCAGCCTGAACGAATTTTTGGCCGCGCAAGTCTTTGGCAAATGGGACCTGGTCCTGGGCTATGATCTGAGCCGCGGTTTGCGGGCGATGGCGGCGGGGAGCCCGGACCGCCTGCGGGGGATGATGCAGTACCTGACCGGCCGTTGGGGGGAACCAGCGGGTTGGCCCCGCGAACCGGACAAAATCCTGCTGGCGCTTGATCTGTTTATCGAACGCAACCTGCTCGATGACGAGAAAAATCGCAAAAGCCTAGCGCTCATTTTTGATTATGCCCAATATTTGATCTCAGCCGGAGATCTGGAATCCCTGGCCCGGGGGAATGCCGCCCGCTTAGTAAAGTTTCTTTCTTGGGCACAAAGTCCACTCATCAAACGCGTGAATATGGCGTTTGTGTTAATTGTGGACAAGCTGGTCGAAATTAGTGATCGCCTGGTCAATAGTCCCCATGTCGGCACGATTGACATTCCCCTGCCGGATCGGACCGAACGGGAGCGGTTTGTCGCACAGGCCACCGCGGGACAAGATTTGGCCAAATTGACCGACTTTACCGCGCCTCAGTTGGTGGAATTGTCCAATGGGCTGAGCTTGACCAGCTTGGACGTGGTCCTGGCCCAAGCAGCCAAATCGGGCCGTCGGTTGGATGCCCCGCGTTATAAGCAACTCAAAAAGCAACTGTTGGAGCGGCAATGCCAGGGGTTGATTGAGTTTGTGGAACCGCGGCACACGTTGGAGCTGGTCATTGGACACGATGACGCGATCAATCGGCTGCGGGACGATGCGGCCGCCATCCAAAATGGCCACCTTAGCCTGGCGCCGATGGGTTATTTGGTTTGTGGCCCCGTAGGGACGGGAAAAACCTGGCTGGCGGAGTGCTTTGCCGGGTCGATTGGCATTCCGTGCGTGGTGCTGAAGAACTTTCGATCAAAGTACGTCGGCGAGACCGAGGGGAACCTGGAGCAGGTGTTGTCTGTCCTGCGGTCGCTAGGCCCGGTGCTGGTGATTATTGACGAGGCGGACGCCGCGCTGGGCAATCGGCAGGCCAGCGGTGATAGCGGCACGTCGTCGCGGGTGTTTTCGATGATTGCCAGCCAGATGGGGAACACGGCTTATAGGGGCAAAATTGTGTGGATGCTCTTAACCAGCCGTCCGGACCTCTTGCCAATTGATCTAAAGCGCCAGGGGCGGGCGGAAGTCCATATTCCGCTGCTGTATCCCCATACCGAGGATTCGGTGCGGAAGATGTTCCAGGCGATGGCGAAAAAGAATAAAATAACGCTCACGGAAGGGAATATACCCCCCATAGATATGGGGCGGCGGCTGAGCGGCGCGGATATCGAAAGCGTGGTCCTGACGGCCAAGCGGGCGGCCCTGACCGCCGGACGCAACGAATTGACCGCGGCCGACCTCGAAGCGGCCCTAGCGGAATTTATCCCCTCCGCGCAGGGTTTGGAAAAGGAATTGCAAGAAATTGCGGCGGTGCTCGAATGCACTCAGATGAGTTTTTTGCCGCCAGAATGGCAAGAGCGGGTCAAACAACCCAATGGCCGCAGCCAGTTGCAAGAGCGTATGGTGGCGATCCGGCAATTGTTGGAGGAAGGAATGTGACTTTGTAGGGCGGATCGTGATCCGCCAGGATAGTGATAGAACACTTTGTAGGAGGCGACTCCGTCGCCGAACCAGAACTTGATTTTTAAATTTGAGATTTCAAATTGCGGAATTGTACTCAACCACAACCCATCATCCACTGCTCACCTCAACACCCCATTCATAATTCATAATTTTTAATTCTTAATTGAAAGAGGCTTCCCATGTCCAGTTGGTTTGACACCCAGTCCGAGACGCCCCTGATTGCCGAGATGGCCCGCAACCTCGATAGCTTTTTGGCCGCCGTGGCCGATGGCAAAGTCACCACTCAAGAGGTTTCCGCCCAGGAAGACCGCGTGGTGGCGATCATGAAAAAGCTGGAGCCAGAGTTGGCACGGCACCCCGTCTTGCATGCGCAGGTGACGGAATTGCTGGTGGAATTGACCGCCTACGACCTGATGCAGATGATGAGCATGCTGCGGGAGAGCCGCCAAAGCAAGCAAAAGCTCGTGCTGTAATTTTTCCGCGTACTAGAAAATGCATTTAGCACAAAGTCACGATGGAGTTTCCGGGCAGCACAGAGAAGGCAACATCGTTTGAACGTCGTTCGGGCTTCAGCCAACATCCCAGCGCGGAGTGTTAGTGAACTTGTTGGTCAAATCGGACAAATAGGGCCGTTGGCTCTTTCCTGGTTTTACATTACATTGGCTTAGGACGACGCCGCGCTTGCCACATCCATAATACCACGGCTGGGATATGCGGGGCCTTCGGCCCACAAGGTAGCCAACGCCATATCCAACTTGCCTATTACATCCTTCATCTGAATTAGGGCACAACCCATGGCCGGACAACCCAAACCCGCCTTTTACGTCGCTTTGTTTTTGGTCATCGCGGGCCTGGTGGCGTTTGCCGCTTATCGGGCGGATCTGCTGTCGGTGCTGGCCCCGCAGGCCCCCGGAAATGGCCAACAACCAAAGGGGGGGCCGATCAACCTTCCCCCCGCCGAGGATGCCGACGCCACCGCCGTCACCACCGTCAAGGAATACAAGTACAAGCCAGCCGAAAAGCTCCCCCCCGTCGCCGGTACCTCCAACTACCTCGCGCTTGATAAAAATGACAACACCGTCAAATTCGCGCTGAACGTCTGGGCCGGTTGGGGGCCGATCATCCTCGCGAATGAAGGGTTCAAGCCGGGCAAAATCTGGAAGACCCCCGACGGCCAGGAATTCAAGCTGGAATTGGTCCTCATCGATAATCCCATCGCCATGCGCGACGCCTACGCCGCCGGTGAAGTCCACATCGGTTGGGCGACGCTAGACATGCTGCCGTTGTTTATGGAAGGGTTTGTAGATAAGCAGGGCAAGCCCAAGGATAGCCGCGTGATGCCTCGCGTGTATCAGCAGGTCGATTGGTCCAACGGCGGGGACGGCATTGTCGTGCGGGATGATATCGTGGGGGTCAAGGGTTTGGCGGGCAAGAAAATCGTGCTAGCGCAAAACTCTCCCTCGCACTATTTCCTCTTAAATATGCTCGTCTCCGGTGGGTTGCAGCCGGGGGATGTGGATATGGTCTTTACCGATGACGCCTTTCAGGCCGCGGCAGCGTTCAACGCCAATAAGCAAGAACTGCAAGGGTGCGTCTCGTGGGCTCCGGATATTTACAATCTGGCCGAGACCAAGGGAAACAAAATGCTGGTCACCACCGGCACGGCAAATAAGCTCATCGCCGATGTCTGGTTCGCCCGGGCGGACTTTGCCAAGGATCATCCCGGCATTTGCGAGGCCCTGGTCCGGGGTATTTTTGACGCCATGGTCGATCTCAAGGATGAGGCCAAAAAATCCAAAACCGCCGAACTGATGGCCGCCGGTTACAATATTCCCGCCACCGAAACGATCAAAATGTTCGCCGACGCCCACAACACCAATTGGGCCGAAAATTACCAATTTTTTGTCAACCAAAATAACCCCGCCAACTTTGAGCGAGTATGGAACCAAGCCTACTATCTGTACCGCAGCATCGGCTCGATCACGCATCGCAAGGTGGAGTTTGACCAGGTGATGGATTACAGCATCATCGAAAAGCTGGGCAAGGAGGACAAATACGCGCGGCAGATTGATGAATATAAGGTGCTATTGCCTCCGCGCAGCGTCAAGCAAATCGAGGCCGAATCCGACGAGATTTTAACCAATACGATCGTCATTCATTTCTTTCCCAATAGCGCCGACCTGCATAAAAAAATCGTCAAGGAAATCGACGGCAAATCGACCGAAAGCCCCTATGATCCCAACGTGGATCTGGTCATGAAGGACGCGGCCAGTTTATCAGCCCAGTTTGGCGCGGCCCGCATCATTATCGAGGGACACACCGACGCCTCCATGCGCGGCCGCGCGCCCGAGGCCCTGGTCAAGCAGCTTTCCGCCGACCGGGCCGAGGCCGTGCGCAAGGAACTAATCGATAAATATAAAATCGAGCCGGGCCGCATCAGTTCCATCGGTTACGGCTGGGATCGACCGGTCGAGGATGGCAACCACGCCGTCAATCGCCGCGTCGAGATCAAAGTTTACTCGGCGGAACAGCAGTAGCTTTGCCCGGGTGTATTTTTTCCATAGCTGACCGCCCCCGTAGGCCAGAATTGACATAGGACAGCTTGCCCAACGCGCCGCGGATGCTTTCCCAACCGGCATCCCTCCGCTCTTACTCGATACCTTTACGCACCCATGTCCCACAGCGGCATTTGGTCACTCCGCAAAGAACTGCCCGCTTGGGCCAGATTTTTCTGGGGGGTCGTGGGCGTGGCCGCCGTCCTGGCCTTGTGGTGGTTTGTCACCTGGGGGGAACCCCGGGAAGATCGCATTTTATCACCGGCCGTTCTACCCAGCCCGGCGGAAACCTTCGCACCCGAACAACTGCACGAACTGTGGTTTGACCGCCATTTGACACTAAATACCCTGAGCAGTCTGCGCCGGTTGCTCCTTGGCTATGGCCTGGCGGTGGTGGTCGGCGTGCCGATCGGCTTATTGTGCGGCTGCTTTCCCTGGATCAAGGCGATCTTTACGCCCCATCTGGTTTTTGGGCGCAATATTCCCGTCGCCGCCCTGATTCCGCTGACGTTTTTGATCTTTGGCCTGGGCGAAACCTACAAGATTATGTTTTTGTTCCTCGCTTGTATCGCGTTTGTCATCGCGGATACGGCCAACGCCATCGAGGATGTCAGCCAGCGCTACGTCGACACGGCCTATACGCTGGGGGTGAATCGCTGGCAAATCATCTACAAGGTGTTGTTTCCCCTGGCCTTGCCCAACATTTTTAATTCGCTGCGGCTGCTCTTTGGCCTGGCCTTTGGCTATATCATGTTGGCCGAACAGGTCAAGGACACCTCCACCATTTACGCCGGCATTGGCGACATCATCAATCAATCCCAAAAGCGCAACCTTAAAGAGCCAATCATCCTGGTCCTCTTGCTCATTCCGCTGCTGGCCGTGGGTGTGGATCGGGTGCTGTTTTTTGTGCAAAAGCAACTCTTTCCCTATCAATACGGGGGCTTGGGCCTATTACAAAAATTTTGGACCTGGCTCATGCACCTAGGGGAGGATATCAAGCACCTGTTTATTCGCCCCATCCCCATCGCCGAATTTGACGCCACCCGCGCCGCCGCGGCCCTGCATCCCAATTCCGCCAAGAATTTGGCTCCTGCAGCGCAAAGCGTTACGACAAAAGAAGTTGCCTCAACCATTCCTCCCCGCGATCCCATCCAGGGAGGCGCGTAACATGGAGTCGCCCCTTTCTACCCAGACATCCCGGACAGCCCAGCCCAACCAACCAGCCCCCGCAGGCAGTTCCCCCCCCTCCACACCCATCACCTCCAGCACCGCTGATTCCACGCCCATCGCCGAACAGATTGGCATGGGCGTGACGCTCGCGCATCCGACGACCAAGGAGGAATTGTACGTCCCGCCGGTGGTGGAATTTCGCCACGTGGAAAAGACGTACAACGCCGGCCAGCCAAACGCGTACACCGCGATTCGCGATATTAATTTTGTCGTGCCAGACCTGCCGGATAAGGGGGAGTTTGTGTGCATCCTCGGCCCTAGCGGCTGCGGCAAAAGCACGATCCTGCGGTTGATCGCGGGGCTGGAGCCGCAGCATCCCGCCACCAAGGGAGAGGTGCTGGTGCAGAATCAACCGGTCACGGGACCCGGTGCCGACCGGGGGATGGTGTTTCAGGACTACACCAGCTTTGACAATCGGACCGTGCTGGACAACATCGTCTTTGGACTGGAATGCCTGGGTGTGCGGCGGGAAGAACGCTATGCCCGGGGTCGGGAATGGATCAAGCAAGTCGGGCTGAATGTGACCGCCGACGCCGAGAAATATCCGCACGAGCTGTCGGGGGGGATGAGGCAGCGGGTGGCGATCGCCCGGACGCTGATCCTCAAGCCGCGAATTATACTCATGGACGAGCCATTCGGGGCGCTCGACCCGGTGACGCGGATGAATATGCAGGACCTCCTAGTCAAACTGTGGCGGGACGTGCAGGCGACGGTGTTTTTTATCACGCACAGCATCGAGGAGGCGGTGTTCCTGGGGGACCGGGTGTACATTATGAGCAACGCCCCGGGGACAATCCTTGAGGAGCTAAAAATTGAACCGGCGGACAAACCGGCCAAGCAAATGCAAAGCGAGCCGCGCTTTCAAGAAACCGTCCGTTACCTGCGCGAAAAAATCGCCAATTTGGAAATGGGGAAAGACTAAGTGCAGGGGTGAGGTTTAGCCGCGACGCGCAGCGGAGCGCGCCAGAGTGGAACCAGGGATAAGGAACGCGGGACACAAACCCGTAGCGGCGACATTCCGTCGCCGATCTGTTCGTAGCGGCAAGTTGTACTCGCCAATCAGGCTTTTGATTTTTTTACAGCCGCTCTTTGTTTAGCCGCGACGCGCAGCGGAGCGCGCTGCGGCGGAACCAGGGATAAGGAACGCGGGACGCGAACCCGTAGCGGCGACATTTTGTCGCCGATCTGGTCGTAGCGGCGAGTTGTACTCGCCAATCAGGCTTTTGGTTTTTTTGCGGCAGCTCTTTGTTTAGCCGCGATGCGCAGCGGAGCGCGCTGCGGCGCAACCAGGGGCGAGGGACGCGGGACGTGAGTCGCAGGGATATTCTGTCGCCGATCTGTTCGTAGCGGCAAGTTGTACTCGCCAATCTGGTTTTTGGTTTTTTTTGCGGCAGCTCTTTGTTTAGCCGCGATGCGCAGCGGAGCGCGCTGCGGGACGCGGGACGCGGGACGCGGGATGAGAGAGCGGAGAATATAACGACGCTGCTTGCCGTGGCCGAATCGGGGAAAGCATTAAATTTTGGGCATAATTTGATTGCCATCCCCGATGCGTTATTCTAGGATGAGATTACTTTTCTTGCCGACGCGTTCTCCCACGCGGCAGGGGGCTGTTTTAATCGAATCGACGCGAGGCGGCGAGTTTCTTCGCACGCTTGCTGGCGAATGCATTCTTATTAACTCTGCGGAGGACGACGTATGCGAACGGCGATAACGTGGGTTTGCCTAGGATTGGTGCTTTGTGCGGGTTGGACATTGATCGCGTCGGCGTTTCAAAGGGGCTTAGCGTATGAACCGCCCCGTCCGCTGGTTCGCACGGGGCCGTTTGTCGCGCAGGTTGCCACGCAACCGACGAAGGCACCAACACCAGGGGCCGCAACAGCGCTTGATGCGGGCGTGCAGACGATCGTTCCCCCGACCGGTAATCTAACGAATCCGCAAGCAGCCAAAAACACTCAGCAAACCCAGCCGCTGGAACCGACCCCCGAAGAGCGCATTCTCGCAACCTTGCGCGAACCGACGGAATTTGACCTAAAAGACGCCACCATCGAACAGATTGCCACCTACGTGGCGGAACGACACAAACTGAACGTGTTCGTGGATCACAAAGCCTTGAATGACGAAAACTTTGATATAAGTACAAAGTTCAACTTCCGGGCCAAGAATCTACAACTGCGCGAGGCGCTCCGCTTAGTGCTAGATCACCATGACCTAAGCTATCTGATCCAGGAAGCCGCCCTGGTCCTCACCACAAAAAATGAAGCAATCAATCATTTGCTAATCCGTGTCCACTATGTGGGGGACATCCTCACCCCGGATGAAAATGGCGAGTGCGATGTGCTGGGGCTAATTGAAGTGGTTAGTAGCACCGTCCAACAAGATTCTTGGAAAGAGAGCGGTGGACAAGGTTGCATGGCCGGATTTGGCCAGTCGCGGTTGGTCGTCAGCAATACTAATGAAGTTCATGAAAAGATTGAGGATTTGCTAGCACGAATTCGCCGCGACATCCACCTGCATCCCGATCCTCCGGCCAGTAAGCCCAGTCCCAATGGCCCAAGCCGCCCCAAACAAAGTAGTACATCCAAAATCGAGGAATTGCTGGGGCTAAAGCCCGACAAGCCCGCGGTGCAAATGGCGGCGTTGCCCCTGACCAACGCCCACAAACAAGCCGCGCGGGCCATTAACCAATTTGGCATTGATTTTCACCATCGGCAGGCGGCCGCGCAACCGGACGAGAACTATTTTTGCTCCCCCCTCAGCATTGCGACTGTGTTGGGGATGAGCGCGTTGGGTGCCAAGGAAAAAACCCTAGCGGAAACCTGCCGCGTCCTGCATTGGGAAGAAAACGGCCAGCCGCGCCCCTACCATGCCGAGACCGGCGAACTGCTGGCCGATCTGCTGCGGGCGAACCAGACCGAAGATGTAAAAATCACCAACCAGCAGGCGCTGTGGGTGCAAAAAGGCTTGCCGTTGCAGGACTCCTTTACCACCATCCTAAAGCGTGACTACCAATCAACGCCGCGCATCCTTGATTTTGCGCTGGAGACAAACGCCGCGCGGCAGGGGTTAGGGGACTGGGGCCGCGAACAGGGTTTTGCCGAGCTTCCCGGCTTCGGCGAGGCAATCACGGCTGATACCCGCTTTTTCCTGGCCAATGCGATCAATTTTAAGGGGCGCTGGCAGCACGAATTTGATAAAGACAGCACCAAGTACAAGCCGTTTTATCTGGCAAACGGCCAGGCGATGCGCACCAACTATCTAATCCAAAAAGAGGAATTTGAATACGCCAAAACGGACGAGTGCAAGCTGCTGCGGTTGCCATATCGGCAAACTCGGTTCGGCTGCGTGTATCTGCTGCCCAAAAATCGCGACGGACTTCCCGCCCTGGAAAAATCCCTTACCGAACAAAAACTACGCGAGTTGCTGGCCCAGCTTAAGCCGGTCTCGCTGGATGTGGAGGTTCCCAAATTCAAAATGAGCTGGCAGGGAAATTTAATCAAAGACCTGAAGGCCCTGGGGATGAGTGCGCCGTTTGACCAGGAACAAGCGGATTACTCGGGAATGACACCGCGCCCACCGGAGGGGCTGTGGGTGCAGTCCATCATGCATCAAGCGGAGGTCGAATTTGACGAAGAGGGGACCACGGCCAAGGCGGTGACGGTTATGGGTTATGCTGGTGCCATCGTGGAGGAGCCGCCGTCGTTTCGTGCGTATCATCCGTTTTTGTTCTTGATCATGGACCAGCACAGCGGGCTGATTTTGTTCATGGGGCGATTTACCGATCCGGCTAAAGCAGTGGGAAGCCAGGATGCCTTGAACGGGGTGGAATTGTCACCGCCACCGGCAAATCCTCCCCCGGAACGACCCCGGCAAAGTGGAGGAATTTTTTAAGGGATGATTTTCAGCCGCGACGCGCAGGTTGTGGCCAAGCTAAAAAAGTATGTAAGTCAATTGAGGAATGCGTCTTGATCACAAGGGGGATAGCCTTCCGCCGCCGCTACCCGGGAAAAATAAATAATTCCCATGACGCATCGCAAATCAGCGCCGAAGCACCTCAACTAAATACTCCATTCCTTTCCCCCTCTCCGCCATGAAATTCAGCATCGAACAGCATGAAGAAACGCTGGCGGCGATCTTCGCCCCGCTGTGGCTCCGCGCGATCTGCTTCTTCGTGGCGATCTATCTGGGCTTGACGCTCGCCTCGCTCTGGGTGAATCAGGAACTGGTGGGGATGGAGACCTTTGGCTGGTTCGCCGTCGCGTCGATTTACGGCTGGGTGGTGTCGTTCCGGCTGTTTGTCATGAATATCACGTTGTTGTGCGCCCTAGTGACGCTGGTCACGACCGAATCCGGCCTGGCCGTAATTTACGCCCTGCTGGCCGTGATCGGCATGAGCTGTTTTGCGGGGTTGACATGGTTTTGAGAGATTCAGAGCCTTATGCCTGACGAAATACCCTGCAAATCACGGAGACGCGGAGGAGAGACGGAGTTACACGGAGCAGGCGATTGAGTTCTCCAGATTTGCGTCAAGTGGCGTGAAAATTGTAGGAGGCGACTCCGTCGCCGAATAGTTATTTGGTGGCTGGATTATGGTTTTTAGATTTTGGTGGTTGGTTCATGGCTGAAAATGCGAAGCCGCCGAAATCCGGGTTTTTAAACTGCAATCTCAAATCTGAAATTTCAGATTTGAGACACAAACGGTTAGTAGGGTGGCGACAAGCGGCGAATCGCTTGGCTATTTTCTAAATGGATGGACGGCGCAGTCCCACCATGACCTGTCGGAGGTTACTCTTTTGCCGAATATTTGCATTCTAATTAAATTGTCTTCACCGCTGCGCGGCGGCAAGATTTTGTATTAACTTTTTCCGTGGGCTTGCGCCCACGGCTACGATCCTGCGCCGCTATGCGGCAAATACTTTGTTTGTATCCAAGTCACATAATTCAACCTTGCATCGCAAATCCAAGCCGAAATTTCAAATCTTAAATCTTTGATCTCAAATCCAAAATTATCACCCACTTAATCGTACTCCACCTTGCCTCATCAGACTTCCCAATTCTTCATTCTTAATTCTTCATTCTTAATTGACCACCATCTGATACGCCCGCGCGCGGTACAGAAAGTCAATAATGTTCCCCTCGTGCGGTTGCAGCCAATCCAGCCGGGTCGTGGGGATGGGGCCGATGTTGAGCCGGTCGATCTGCACGGCGTCGGTCAGTTCCCGCTGCCAAGCGGCGTTCTCGGTAATGGCCGTTCCGACCAGCGTGTAGCCGATTTTATCCAGCATTTGTTCCTGCGGGCATTCCACCACCGTCACAAACGGGAACATGAACTCGCTTTTGACAATATTCGCCTCGGTGCCGCTGCTATGCGCCACGACGGGCCGCAGGTAGGCGCACCGCTCGATCTCGACCAGGCGCGGACCGTACTGCGCCGTCAGGTCCGTGACGCCGCTTTCGGAAAGGTCCTTTTCGATCATTTTCCAAATTGCCGCCGCCGCGCCGGGGGTCGTAAACGCCGCCAGTTTGCAATCCGGGTCCTCCGGCGGCTTGACCTCGACTGGGCCAATTTTGGCTGCGATGGCCGCCGCGATCTCCCGCGTGTGGCGGCTGGCCCAAATGGTCGAGGCGTTGATGCACCCCCGGCCGCTATTGGCAAAGACGCTTTCCACCATCAGGTCCAAATATTCGGGCCAGCGGTCGACCACATCGTCGCCAATCAGAATTTTGCTAAAGCCCGGGCCGTGCACCTGGACTTTGGGATTTCCCTTGTATTGGTCAACGGTCTTGGCGCTGCCAAAAATCATCGCCCGGTCGCAGTTGGACAGCACCGCCGGGCCGACGTCGTTGCTGCCGGGGTAAATGGCGATCGCCTCGGCGGGGATACCCGCCTGCGTCATGGCGGCGAACATGCGGTACGGCGTCCACGGCTCGCTGCTGCCGGGCTTGATCACCAAGCCGATCTGCAGGGGAATCACCGGCAGCCACAGCGTATGCACCCCCGGCGAATTGCTGGGTAGCACCAGCCCAATAGCGTTGCACTGCGCCTGATAGCTAACGGTGACGCCGCGGCTTTCCACGCCGTAGCCGCGGGTCAGGATATCCAGCGGCAGGCCGCGCGTCAGGGCATCCAGGACGCGGTCCATTTGCGACAGGACAAAGTGATTTTTGGTCATGTTGGCGCGGGCCAGGGATTCCGGCAGTCCGGTCGAGCCGGATTGGGCCTTTACAAATTGCTCGGGCGATTGCTGGCTATCACCGACGGAAAGGGTGGCGTTCAGGTACAGTTCGCCGGCGGTTTTGAGCCGGGCGATCAGGTCGGGGATGGAAAAATCGCGTAGCAGTTGGCGGGCGCGTTTGGCAAAGCGCATGTCGCGCTGCAGCATGGCGCCGTTGGCCAGCGACATCTGCGCAATCGGCTCGCCGGTCAAAAAGTGGGTGAGGGTCGATTTTTCCAGCGAGTCGTAGGGCTTTCCCCAACGGAGTACGGGTAGGTGCATGGCTGTTTTAGGGGGGAGTGGTCAGGGGGGAGGGAGGTGGGAGACGGGAGTGTGGAGGTGGGTGCGCGGGCACAAAGCCGCCGATGGCATCGGCGGAGAGGGTGGGTGGCGGGACCTAGTTGGGGGGAAAAAAGCGTGGAATTCAATCATGCAGCCACTGATTACGCATGGTGACTTAGATGAAGGATAAACTGTTTACGTGGGGATGTATTTGTTTTTTCAGGCATTTTCAAAGTCCTTCCAATTTAAGCCTAATTGCCTAATCGCGGCACGAAGGGTGCCTAACTTAATATCCCGTGCACCCCAGTCAGGAATAACTGTCGCGGTATTTGTCGCCGGATTGAACCATTTGCGGTGTAAACCACCCCCTTCTCGCAATTTCTCCTGACATCCCAAGGATACTAATTTACGGGCTGCTATTCGATAATTCATGGACAACCCACAAGCGTTTCAGAACAAATCACTTCGCCTGTTACAGGCAGTGTTATGCTTGCCGGTAAAGCACGCCCTAGATCGGCGTATAATTCTAATACCGCCATAAAGGCATCTTGAACATTTCCTTGGGCTTCTTCCAGGGTGTTTCCTTCTGTAAGAAATTCCGGCAGTACGGGTGAAGTGACGGTATATCCCCCTTCCGGCTGGGGAGTAAAGACCAACGGTAATCGGTAAACCATACTAATGACCTTTGTTTTCTTTTTGAGTTGCCATTCTGAATTGATCATTCACACAACGTTGTTTATTTCATGAATGTTAAAAAATTAATAATTTGCCACAAAAATTCTAAACTTATCATACCTCCTTCTACCTTTTCCGCTGTGGCGGGCTCGCTTAGGCTCGACTACCACCTCTTGCCACCCCCCGCACCAGTCCCGTCCGGCGGACGGGACCTACCGCACTAATACACGCCCACGGTCGTGGCTTCGGCCAGTTCGTGGAATGGCCGGACGCCGCTGACGCCGTCCCAAGGGTACTTTACATACGGCGGTTCGCGTTCCCCTTCGTCCCGTTCCATAAAGCCCGGCACGAAAAATTCCTTCGTCAAGGTGGTCAGCTTGACCCGTCCGGTCCCGCCATAGGGAACCACCGTGTGATAATCGCCAAATTCGACCACTTCGATGACCGCCCGCGGCTGCGGGGCATAGTAGCTGATCTTGTACCCTTCCTCCGGCGTCACGGGTCGCGAGGCCGCCAGGCCCATCAGCGTGTTCCCATAGGTCGGGGTCATGTACACATCTTCCAGGTATTCCTCGGTGACAAAGCGGGTCCATTGGGGGGTAAATTCCGTCCCGCCCGAAAAGATCCCCTTAATGCCGCAACTTTTGAGCGTCTTTCCTTTTTTCTCCAAAGCGTGCACGAGCGATTCTAACAGCTTGGGCGTGGTAAACATGCACTGCACGTCATGCCCAGCCTCCAGGATGGTGATCGCCTGATCGATGCAGTGCTGCTTGTACGCCTCGAGGTGTTCCATCCAACCTTTTTTGATCAGTTTGATCACCCAGCGGGGGTCCAGGTCGATGCAAAAGCAGATTCCCCCACGATGCTGCGCCAGATGTTCAATAGCCAGCCGCAGCCGCCGGGGACCGCTGGGGCCGAGCATGAGCCAGTTGGCCCCCGGAGGAAATTTATCATCCGGCAAGGTATCGCTAAACATCGAATAATCGATCCGAAAGTCCTCGTGGGCGATGCGGCTTTTTGGCACGCCGGTCGTGCCGCCGGTTTCAAAGACATAGATCGGCTTAGTGGCATAGGCCTGGGGGACCCAACGGCGGACCGGCCCGCCGCGCAGCCATTCGTCCTGAAACTCGGGAAACTTTTTGAGGTCGTCCCAGCCTTTGACCTCGGTCAGGGGGTCGAATTTTAGCTCCCGCTTTTTTTCCAGCCAAAATGGGCAACCGGTGGAATCATGAAAGTGCCACTGGACCATTTCCACGGTTTGCGCGTCAAGTTTTGCGCGGGCGTCGCGGCACAGACGTTCCATAGTGGCGGCATCGGCGCCGATATAAGGGGGAGTGGCGGTAGAGGGCATGATAGGCGGGTGAAAGGTAAAGACGGAGGGGGGCGACCGGGGGCGGAGACGGAACGAGCCGCTGTTAGGTCGTGGTGGGGCAAAGCCCTCAAATTACCGCAAAAGGTGCGATAATTCAATCGGCGGGACTTACCCGAATTCTAGGCCGATGGCGGTTTTGAGCAAGTTGATGGGGAGAAGGTATAATAGGGGGGGGCAGCGGTGGGCGTTTTTGTGGCCAAGTTGCCGTCGGTGCGCGGTTACGAATGTTTTAATGGTTGGATACAATTATATATATTTTGGAATTGAGCTGATCGAGGATTGTGTCTTTTTGAGAATATTCAAATGCTCAAAAGCAATCGCGTTTGGGAACAAGAACTGGTGCTGTGGGAGGATCGGTTGCGAGCCGTGGACGCAATGCGGCAATTATGTGATGATTGGGACGGACAAGCCGCGCAGGCGCCTGGTGAAGCTGTTGTCAGTTTGACCCTGGCCACCCTGCAAGAGCTAATCACGAATCTTTATCCTGCGCCGACCATCGTGTCCGCCGGGGTAAATGGGACGATAGTTTGCGAGTGGAACATGGCTGAATCAACTATCGAGCTGGAGATTGAGACCGATCTACGGAGGGAATGCATCATTATCAACAAGTTATCTAATACAGTAACTCAATTGCCGATGGAAACGCTATTGCGCGGCGAATTTGATTATGATTAATTAGACTAGTCGAAAATCTTCATGTAACAGGAAGTCGAGCCGATTACGGCGGAGGAATGGTTACTGCGAATGTTTCATAGGGACCGCTTTGATGGACAAACGCTTTCCCGCAGTACTTTTGAACCGCGCGATCGTAAATCCCGCCAACCTGATGTTCGCGGGATCAGTCTTTACCGTGAAACCTGTCTCACGGATCGGTCGCTGATTCTTACTTTGCTGCGTCCGGAACAACAACTCTTGCATGGTATCGCTCGAATCCCTGTATTTCGTGTCTTGGAATTGGGATTAATCGTACAATCCGATCCCATTTACGAATTGCCAGGTCATGTCGTCATTCCGGAATTGCACTCCGACAGCAAGAAAGACCCGCGTTATAAAATATGGTTGCGAAAATTAGCGGATTTGTCGGGTTGCGAAATTGTCCACCACCCACAAAGTTAAGAGTTAAGATATGCTAGAAGTTGCCTACAAAAATATAAACGCCGCGCCCCTTTTTCAGTCCTTTTACGCACGTCCCGCGCTCACCGTCGCGCGGGAGCTGATTGGCAAATGTCTCATCCGGGCGCACGCGGACGGCACGCACACCTGCTGGCCCATCACCGAAGTCGAGGCCTACACCGGCGCGCAAGATCTAGCCTGCCACGGCCGCATGGGCCGGACGCAGCGCAACGCTGTCATGTTCGGCCCGGCGGGGCATTGGTATCTGTATTTTATTTACGGCATCCACTGGATGCTCAACATTGTCACCGACCAACCAGAGATTCCCGCGGCGGTCCTCATTCGCGGGGCTGGCCCCGCCGATGGCCCGGGCAAACTGACCCGCGCCTTGGGCCTAGACCGCGAATTGAACGGCCTGGCCGCGACGCCCCATGCGGGTCTGTGGATCGCGGAGTGTGGCGTGCGTGTGCCGCGACGACAGGTGCGCCGCACGCCCCGCATCGGCGTCGATTACGCGGGAGATTGGGCCAAAAAACCGTACCGCTGGGTGTGGGACGCGCGTAATTAAAAATGAAATTTAACAATGAAGTCATACCTACCATCTGTGCATACTCGATTTCGATAATTCTTATAACAGGCACGCAAATCAAATCCCATACTTCAAAAACCAAATCCACCGTTTTCGCGGTTACAACAACTCCGCGCGGAGGCGGCTTAGGCTGCCGTCTGCTTCCGGGGGAGCCAGTTCCTTGCGCCACGCTTGCAACCGCGCTGTCAATGCTTCCAGATTTTGCCGCTGCTTGGCCAGTCCGTCGATTTCGGTCTGTAAGTCGCCAAACAGCGTGTCGACCGCTGAACGTGGAGTAAACTCATTCAGCGCGGATTGCGCGTCCCTTTGCCAGCCAACCAGCACCAACTGTCCCAACACTGTCCGCCACAACCAGCCCCACAGTAACACCCATAACGCTCCCTGGGCCAAGACTTCCAGGCTGGCAGGTTCTCCCCCTAACCACAAATAGTGGTAAAAAAAGTTGTGGCCCACGCGTGCCAAAAGCGCGGCTGGCAGGGATAAAAACAGCGCTTCGAACAAAAATTGCCAAGCCCAAGAGGTTTGCCGCGCGACCCGTAGGCCCACTTGGCGGTCGATGGAGCTAGCCAGGTTTGCCTCGGTTTTATGGACCAGTTGCTCTAACCTCGCGGTTCGTTGAGCATCGCGCGCCGCGGATGGGAGAGGCGCGTTTTCAGCGATGGGCAATCGAGCTTCCGTGGCCAAGCCCCGGACGATTGATTCGGTTTGGGCGAGTTCCCCAGCCCCCCAGCCTAGTTCGGCGGCATCGAGGTTGGTTAAGGTCAAGTCAGGCGTGCGCAAGGCTGCGGAAAGGGCCTGACCGGCGCTCAGGCCGCCCGCGACGACCAACCCGCCCAAACCCCGCGCGCGTAAAAACGGGGCCCAGCGGAGCCAACTCCACAGGTTGCTGGTCAAACGCAAAAACACACCAAAAGGCCCGGCCCCCCACCGCGCGGCCACATCCCCCAGCAGCCGCGTGCGCCAGGCGGATCGTTCCGCCAGCAGTCGCTGCCGCAACTGGTTTTGCGCCAGTTGCGTCAAGCGGGTCGCTTCTTCACCGATGGCTTGTTGAACCGGCGTGACACTCGCCCAGGCGATATTCCAGGTATGCGTCGCTCGCTGCGCGTACTGGCACCATAAATCGAGGGCGTTGGTCCGGCGAATGCGCTCCCGTCCCCGGGCAGAGAGTTCCCCTTCTAGGATCGCGCGCAGTTCGGAGAATTCAGCGGGTTGTGGCAACCGCTGTTGATGTTGGTCGAGGGCCGCCTGGCTATCCAGCCGGAGAATCTTGGCCACGGTCAGGCCGGCTCCCTCTAAGACGCGTTGCCAGTCGGCGCGAATGTCCGGGTCGTAGGCGGCATGCGTCTGGATAAAGATAATGGCCCGCCCCGGGGCGAATCGCCGCAGTTCCTCATAGACGGCCAAGGTCTTGTATTTTTGCGCGGTTCCCAGGCAAATGAGCACGTCGCAAACGGGTAATATTTTTTGCAACACGTCGCGATTCACATTGGTCACTGTTTCTTGCGCGGCGGTTTCCGGGGGATTCGCCGATAAGTGCCCCTCGTTGAGGAGGCCAGGGTGGAGATGCCGGGGCTGCGTGTCGGGGTCGGGGCAATCGATGAGGATCAGATTTTCTAAAAATGGCAAAGGCCGCGCTACCAGTCGGGCGTCCCAATCGGCCAGCGGCAAAAAAGCCGGGTCGCTCCGGGGATGATGGATGACAATGGGCTGTCGCGTGGTGGGTCGCTCCTTATCGCTGGCGGTGGTCACGGTTTCTCCCACCAGCGCGTTGACCAACGTGCTTTTGCCGGTGCCGGTTCCCCCCAGCACGCCCACGACCAGCACGCGGTCGAGCGTCTCGCCTAACTCGCGTAGGCGGGGTTCCAGCCGCTGCCAAAGGGGGCGCAGATCGCGGATCGGCTGCCAGGGAGGGACTCCCGCCTGCCACGCCCGCCAGTCGGCCAGTTGCGCGTCCCATTGGGCCAGGTCGAGTTGTTCTTGGAGGGGCATGCGTGGGAGGATTGAGTTTGGAGTTGAGAGGATGGAGATGAGAATTGGTAAATTTGCAATTGCAGGTCGTCTTTAATTAGTAATGTGTACTTGGTCATTTGTAATTAATCCCTGCACCGTTTTCCATGCGGCGCTATTGGTCAATTCCGCGGCGGCATGCAAATCCAAGAGTGCCTCCCCCAGGACCAGGTCGTGCAGCAGGTTGGCCAGCAGTTCACCCCGTTCGGCATAAAATCGATTAAAAAGCTGGGCCAGCAAGTGTTGCACCGGCACCATGGCTCCGGCAAATAGCCCCTCTCCCGTGACGGCGGTCGCGGTTCCCACGACCAAATCCCCGGTCACATTGATCAAGTGTCCCCCCGCCAAATCAACCAGATGCGCCCCCATCAGGCCCAGGCCGATCGTCACCACCGGCCGGACAATCGCCGTGCCAAACAGCGACCAGGTGATGCCCCGCAAAACCCCCGGATGCGTCTGGCCA
Organism: Pirellulales bacterium; assembly: GCA_033762255.1. Taxonomy (NCBI): domain Bacteria; kingdom Pseudomonadati; phylum Planctomycetota; class Planctomycetia; order Pirellulales; species Pirellulales bacterium. The sequence goes on from JANRLT010000010.1 coordinate 40,251, forward strand.
AATTGATCCAGTTGTTCCCGCACATAGCGGCGGTATCCGTCGCTAAGTAGCGGCAGTTGGGCGTGGCGGCGGCGCAGTTCCTCAAACACGCGGCGGCGGTCCTCGGGTGGAGCCGATTTTGTCAGGGTCTCGCGAATGATAGCGTTACCGCCGCGACGCAGCGTGCCCAAGCGGTCTAAAAACTCCTCGAGCGCCTGCTGCAGGGCGTGCCATTCGGCTTCTTGATAGCGGACGACTTCCTCCGCGGCCGCCGGGGTAAACCATTGGGTCACCAACCCGCTCACTTGGCTGTAAAAGCCATTCACCCAACGATCAAAGGCCGAGCGATGCCGCGCGAGCCAGGTCCAAATTTCGTCCCAGACGGCGCGGCGGGGGAGTTGGGGCAAGTTATCCATCCGCACGCGCAAGTCCCGCGCAAGTAGTTCGTATGCCGTGGCGTGTTCGCGGCTTTCCCGATGGCAGGCGGCCAGCCAGGCGGGCAGACCCCGCGTGGGATGGAGCACCTCTCGCAGGCTCCCCGCCAGGGCTTGTTGTTTAAGCGGGCCAAACTGCAATTCCGCCAAATCGCGCTGGGGAGTGGTGGCTCCGGGGGTCAAAGGAAAAAATTCCAGCGACAGCGATTCGGCCTGGTCGGGATTCCACGGTGCGGCGTATGCGGCCCGCAGGCGCACGCCGGTCTGTTGGACAAAAGTTTGCAACCAACCCGCGCAATGTGGTTCTTGCCGCGGCCAATGGACCATGTTGATGATCGCCAAGACGGTTTTATCCGCGCGGGCGGCGGCGGCAAAAAAGTCCCGGACGACCGCATCGTTGTATTTTTGCTGTGTCAAAACCGCTATCAACACATCCGCTGCGTGGCGGACCAGCTCGGCCCGTTGGTGATTTTGTGATAACACCCCATCCACGTCCGGCGTGTCCAATACCACCAGGCTTTCCGGTTGGCGGCCGGTGGGATCGGCCCGCCAAAGTAGCAAGTTGTCCGACCCGTCGGCCAAGGCTTCTTCGGCATGCTTCCACACGCGCAGTTCAAAATCTGGAAATACGACCGCCAGATCATGTTGTTGCGCAAAGTCCCGCGGCACCGAGCAAACTGGATGTTTGGTCTGGGTGGCCAGATGATGCGACTGGCTGACCGCATGCCCCGCCAAGTGGTTAAAGATCACACTTTTGCCGGTGTTGGTGCCCCCACAGACCGCCGCAATAAGATAAGGGGCCGCCGTGACCTGGGGGAGCAGCTTGCTAAAGAGCGCTCCCCGCCATTCGGCCTGATCCGCCAGGGAATCACCCGCAAACGCCGGCCATCCCGCAATTTGCTCATCCAGCCGCTTTACCCCCTCCGCCAGTTGGCGAATCTGGTCAGCCCAGTGGTGATAGGCGGCGTCGGACATGGGCAAGCAGGGTAAAAGCTGAAGGGAAACTATGAAATGGGCAAGACAATAATATGGAGGATTCTTTGTACGAGAAACCGTGAAAATATTAATAAAGGACGATGCCGCCGAGATTTTCCCTTATTCTGGTTAATAGGCAAAATCTTGCTGATGAATACTCTACCAGGTTGAAATTATCAGAGTTTATTGTAGATAGCCGCTCTAATTTATGAAAATATCTGGATTTTACCCGGGTTGGCCGTAATTTACTTTGATCACTCAATATCTACCACAGTCAGGGTTCACCGTTCGCGGGTGGCTTCGCGCCAGGCGACGTAGGACATCCACAAAAAAGATGTCAAGATAAACGTTAAAATCCCTCCAATGACCGCCGCGCTAGCGCAGCCGAGGATCCAGCCGCTGAAACTCCCTTGGGACCAATCCCACAACAGCCAGCCCCCCAAGGTACCCCCCGCCAGAGTCCCCGCTCCGGCCCCCCAGGCAATCCCCAAATGAGGCGTCGAACGAACGGAGAGCCGCTCGGGCGGACGAATTTGGTACGTCTGCAACAATCTTCCCGGAGCATCCGGGCGTTGCAGGGGAACGGCGTGCGCAGGGGGTAATTCCCGTCGCTGTAATTCTGAATGATCGCGTAAATGCACGCCCAGGCCATTCCCCGCAACATGCGCCGCGATCAGGCTGGCCACTAGGCCCACCATGGCTAACGGGAGCGAAAACGGGGACTGCACAATTGCCAAAATCGCGGCAAATCCGGCAAATACCAAAAGCACCGTAGAGATGCTAAATTGCCAGCGGGGAGGAGGGGGAGCGTTATCCATAACTTCTATTCTAGCCGCGATCTCCCATTGTGACAGAATAGGTCTAACACAGCAAAAATTGGGCAAGCTTTCTTAGGAATTGCCTACGTAACGACACTTGGGCGGCAGGCCCGCTGGACCGTCCAGAAAAAAATCGACCAGCCTCGCACCACTGCGCCAAATACGTGTATGTTTTTTTAACTATCCTGCCAAATTTTTATGCAGTTGTCCAATTTTACCCCGCTGTGGCTAGGAAACTGCTACCTTTTTTGGCTAAAACTATGGTTGCTAGCCAACTCTGGCTAATGCTGATTTTCGGGTCCAGAATCAAAAAACAACAATGCCGCATACCTTGATCATCTTTGGAGCTTCGGGCGATCTGACTAGCCGTAAATTGATTCCGGCGCTGTACAGTTTATTTGAAAAAGGGAGACTCCCCCCTGAGACGCGGATTGTGGGCTTTTCGCGGACGGAATATACCCACGAAGAGTGGCGTGCCAAGCTGGCGGAAAGCACGGCCAAATTTGAGCCGCAACATTATCAAGCGGAATCGTTTGCCCGGTTCGCGCAGCAGTTGTTTTATTGCCCCGGTGATATTGGGACGGCGGCGGACTTTCTTACCTTAAGGGACCTGCTGGACAAGCTGGAAAACGACCAGCCGTGCGATCGGGTGTATTACCTGAGCACCTCTCCCGTGTTTTATACGACGGCCATTTCGCAATTAGGCCAGGCGGGGTTGGCGACAGAGGATCGTGGTCAACGGCGGATCGTCATCGAAAAGCCCTTTGGCACGGATCTGGCCAGCGCGCGGCAATTGAACGCCCATTTACATACGGTCTTTGCCGAGTCGCAGGTTTACCGGATCGATCATTACCTGGGCAAGGAGACCGTGCAGAACATCCTGGTGTTGCGGTTTGCCAATACGATTTTTGAGCCGATCTGGAATCGCCGCTACATCGACCATGTGCAAATTACCGTTGCGGAGGAGGTTGTCGTGGGACGCCGGGGGGATTACTACGACACCGCGGGGGTGCTGCGGGATATGTTTCAAAATCATATTTTGCAGTTGCTGATGGTGATTGCCATGGAGCCGCCGGCGCGGTTTCGGGCGGATAGCATTCGTGATGAAAAGGTAAAGGTGCTGCAGGCGATCCCACCGCTAACCCCAGCGCAGGTCGCCACGGAAAGCATTCGCGCGCAGTACGCCGGTTATTTAACAGAACCCGGCGTGAAGCCGGACAGCATCACGCCGACCTTTGCGGCGTTCAAGCTGGAAATCGACAACTGGCGGTGGAAGGGGGTGCCGATTTACCTTCGCAGCGGCAAGGGAATGTCCTGCCGCACCACCCAAATTGTGATCCAATTTCGCGAACCCCCAACGCTCCTCTTTAGCCGCCGGGATCAACTTCCCCCCCAGCCGAACATGCTGGTCATTCAGGTGCAGCCAGCGGAGGGGATCCAGTTGCATATTCAATCCAAGGTTCCCGACGCGGGGATGAAGCTGCGGCAGACGGCGCTGGACTTTCGCTTTCAGCGGGAGTTTCCTCAAAATATGCCAGAAGCGTACCAGCGGCTGCTGCTGGACGCGCTCACAGGGGATGCCAGCCTGTTTGCCCGCGCGGACGAAGTCGAGCAAGCCTGGGCGATTATCGATCCGATCTTGGAGGCTTGGAAAACCAGCGGCCAACCCCCCATGGATACGTATGAAAAGGGCCTTTGGGGACCAGAGCGATCAACCGACTGGATGCGCGCGCAGGGTCGGGAGTGGTTTGATTTATGTCCGGTGTTGGGGTAGGGAAGTGATATTTGTTTTTTGGCGTTAGGGATTTGGTTTCCATGAATCTTAGAATACAAAATGCGATAGAACACGGATACCACTGATGAAACTAAATTTCACAGTTCAGTCTTTTTAAATGATTATCCGTGTTCCATCAGTACTACTAACCTTTCGAATTTTCGTTACGTGAGATGATTATTAGTTGCTCAAGCAATGGTTTGCCAAGGGTGTTTAATTCTTTGCGGGCCAAAGGCGTTTGATTCCTGCGGGCCACAGGCCCGACCTATCCCAGCCGAGGGCAAGCGCAGCGTCGCCCTAGGTAAATGGGAAGAAATGAATGGAAGGGCCAAAGGCCCGATTCAACCAGTTCAACCAACAAAATCAGTTTACAGCCTTGAGTTGCGGGCCAAAGCCCGCAACTGGAATATCTGTGTCTGAAATTATTCCTAGCCACGGATGAGCACGGATTTTCACGGATCAGGAATTTCAAATCCCAGCAGCCAGTTTTCAAAACTCAGATCGCTGATTTCAAATCTCAAATCTGCAATTTGAAATCACAGATTGGAATTTCACATCTATCCGCTGCTATGATCAGTGAAAATCTGTAAAATCAGTATCGTCTACGATCCCTATTGGTATTCATCCCCCTGCGTGAGCTATGCAACTCGCCCGACAGACATTTGTGGTAACCGGTGGGGCGTCGGGGTTGGGCGCGGCGGTTGCAAAGGATTTTTTAGCAGCCGGGGCAAATGTCGCTCTGCTGGATCGACAACCATGCGATCTGGGCGGTTTTTCACCCATTGATCAGGCGCTTTGTCATAGCCTCCTGGCCGATGTCACGCAATTTGATCAAGTTGTCTCGGCGTTTGATCAGGCTTTGGCCAGATTTGGTTCCATTCAAGGCGTGGTCCATTGCGCGGGAGTCATACACGCCGAAAAAATCCTCGGCAAATCCGGTCCGCATGACGCCGCGGCCTTTGCCAAGGTGCTGCAAATCAATCTCATCGGGACGTTTCATGTCTTAACCGTCGCGGCCACCCGCATGACAAGTAGTCCCCCCCAGGTGGATGATGAACGGGGAGTGATTATCTTGACCAGTTCCATCGCCGCCAGTGAGGGACAGATTGGCCAGATTGCCTATGCCGCCAGCAAGGCGGGCGTGGCGGGGTTGACCCTGCCCGCCGCGCGCGAGCTAGCACGCCACGGCATTCGCGTGGTGACCATCGCTCCGGGCGTCTTCGACACCCACATGCTGGCGGGGCTGCGCGACGATGCCCGCGACAGTCTGGCCACGCAGGTGCCCTTTCCCCGTCGTTTGGGTCAACCGGCGGAGTTTGCCGCGTTGGCCCGGCACATTGTGGAAAATGCGTTGCTTAACGGCTGTGTGATTCGCCTGGATGGCGGGTTACGGATGAGCGCGCAGTGATTTCTTT